>JAGQUU010000118.1 GCA_020438345.1 Solirubrobacterales bacterium
CGATCCGGGCCAGTCAGTTGATGGAATTCGCGGGGACCGATTTGGTTGTCCGGAACAACAAGGAAGCTCCGGGATCCACTCGGTCGTCGCCCCTTCGGGAGCTCGAGAACCGTGGTCGGGATGTGATGTTGCCTGCCATCGGGGCCGACCCGAAGGTGGCAGCCATGGACGAGCTTGAAGTCCCTAACGCCGTTCGCGCGCAGCAGCCGGCTTGCTTCGCCGATCGGGACCGGTGGCTTGCCCGTCCACTTGCGGCACTCCTCGCAGTCGAATTCCTCGCGCCAATCAGTTCGACCTGTCATTTCTTGCCTCCATCGATCCGGCTTTAGCACCGTTTCCGGGAGACACTCCCGTTCGGTTGCTGCGGTATCACAGGGCCGGACCCTCAACCGCTCTTGATAGATGCCTTCAGAGTCGAAGATCCCGGGCTGATCTGACAAGGACTCTCAGAAATCCCTCTTACGGGCCGAAAATGTCAAACGGCTGCTTGAAGATCTGGATCATGACCGACCGGCGGTAGTTCCGGATGCTCGGTCGGCGCCGGGACCAGCATCGTCCCTTCTCCTACGTTCTGACAATGCTTCGACCCATCCGATCGAGATGGGAACATACGTTCGTGTTCGACGACTTTCCAGATAGCCCCGACAACGACGAGATCGATCCCATCTTTGAGGCCGGATTTCTCTGTGCTCCCCTGGTAACTCATCCCTCGAACTGGATCAACCGGAGAGTTGAGACAGTCGAGATGCTCTCCCACGAAGAGACCCGGCGCAGGGTTTCGGTTGATTTCACCCTCCCGGCCAACCGCGAGGAATGGCCGGAGACCCCGGAAGGTGTCGCGGTCCCAATCTCGGTCCTGACCAAGCAGCGTCGCCGTAACTTTGACCTGCGGGATGCGAGTGGATCTGCGCTCCCAGTCCTCGGTCGGCGGCAGAATTCGATGATGACGCACGCCGCGCTGTTCGCCTCGGCACTCAGTGCGATCGACTCAGACCGACTTTCGGATGATCATGTTGGTCTTCTGGCCGAACAGCTTTGGGGAGTAGTAACTGAACCGGCAATAAGCGCGTTCGAGGTAGCCGGGGCCCTGATGGAAGCGGCGCATTCGGACCAGGGATGGCTCCAACCACTCTTCGACGACAACGCGTTCTTGGAACTGTTCAGCTCAATAGCGGGCGGTTACATTTTGTTCGCCGTGATCCCAAGCCCGGAAATGCGACGTCACATAGTCAAGTTCAGCTATGGCGACGATTTCGATTTCAGCGACCGCTTGCGCGAACCCCGATGGCATCTTCACGGGCTCCTGGACTGGATCCGTACGCCCGACGGTCAACGTTTCATCATCGACAACGAAGTTTCTCACTGGGCAGAGAGCTTCCATCTGGAGATAGCCATTCCCGAAGAGTTGAGAATCCGCGCCGCTGTTCTCTTCGAGGAGACTGAAGCGGGTCCAGAATCCGTCGGTGATCCGGAGCTGAACGTCGACCGGGCATCCCTCTACGCGCCGGCAGGACATGACGCCAATGTTGACGCAGCACTCGTCGAGCTCATTCCGGAACGCAGCGGACAGATCGTCCAACGATTTTCAATCGGGCTGCTGGTCACCGCGACCCTGCTGCTCGGGTCATTCGTCGGGTTCGACCAAGGCACATCGGATGCCGCGGTCTCGATCCTGCTGGTGGGGGCGGCGCTTTTCTCCGGAGTTAGCGCCTCGGCGGGAAGGCACATTCTCGTGACCAAGGTGTTTACCGGCGCCCGCAAGGCAACAATGCTCGTTGCTATCGCGGCGGTCATTGGTGCGCTTTCGCTCACTCTCGACCTGAGCGCTGCGACCCGAAGCAATATTTGGCTTGCCGGAGGCACCTTGGCTTTGATGGCCACAGCACGACTCGCGCTTGCCACGATCCGGGCCGCACGGTGAGCTACCATCGTTTTTGGAGGGAACAGCTTATGAGCAAGAATCACGACATCCAGATCAACAAGTCAGGCGCATACCGGATCAGGTCGGGAGAATCCGGCCCTGCTCGGATCACCCCGTACAAGGGGACTCCCCCCGCACCGCAGACCCCCATGCCTGAAGGACAGGCAGAGGGTGTCAAGAAGCTGCATAGGAAGCTGCGTAGCAACGGCTGAGGATGCGGCCTCGGACGGAGTGATCCGTTTTCCTGCTGGTCAGGAGTAGGTCCGCCCCTCCCACGGGGACCCCTCCTGACACGACTCGCCCGGTCAGAGGAGGATCACTTCGACTGGATCCAGCTTGGTGAAGTCCTTGTCCTGAGTCAGGACCGCGACACCGTGCCTGAGTGCGGTTGCCGCGATCCAGGTGTCGAGGCGACGCAGCTTCCGCCCTTCTGAACGTGTCGCGTCAGCGAGCCGGGCGAAGCAGCTTGCCGTCTCAGGGTCGATGGGAATCAGGGAGGTGGACCGGTCACGTGAAAGCGTGTCCAGCCGCAAGGCACGTCTCCCGGCATCCGTTGCCCGGAGCACACCCAGTTCCAGCTCGGCGGCGGTAATCACCGAGACGCCGATCTCTTCCGGGAGTGCGTCGAGTTCACGGCCGGTTTCCTGGGCTACGAAGACCGAGGTGTCAGCGATTGCCCTGGTCATTCATCGTCGATCGTGGCTTCACGCACAGCGGCTATGTCCTCCAGCAACCCCGAGTCGGCCGGGGCTTCGACGAGGATGTCGCGCAGCCGATCTGAGGAAACCCACGGGCTTCGAGACAACTGGTGGGGAACGATGTCGCCGACCGGTCGCCGGTTCACCGTCAAAGTGATCGGCACGCCGTTCTCTACGTCTTCGATCACCTGGCTGGTCGAGTTGCGAAGCTCCCGAATCGAGACTTTGCGAACCATAGCCGCAGCGTAGCGCTCGGTGCTACGGACCGGGACGATCTCTTTCCCGCGCTGATGCCAGTCAGGGAATGATCTGGATTCTGCCCGGCCAAGGGCCGAGTTCAGCGACGGTGTCGATGAATTCGAGGACCAGGGCGGTTTCGCCGAGCTTTTCTTCGTAGATGTCGGCGAGGGACTGGTAGTACCAGAGGCTTCCTTCTTCGCCTCCCGTGAAGCGGTCCCAGATCTCTTCGCCTGCTTCGTGGCTGTCGAGGAGGATCGAACGGACGTTGTGGAGCTTGTCGGCGAGTGAAACCCGGAGAACCTTGCGGCCGAAGTCGTCTGTCGGCAGAGCTTTGAGGTCAGCCAGATAGGCCTCCTTGCGGGCGCGCCAGGGTGGTTTCGGATCCTCGAAGGTGTCGCTGAGGTGAGCGACTATCTCGGCCACCTCGTCTCCGAACTCGGCGCGGATGCGGGCAAGGGTCTTTTCGCCACCGGCGTCCTCGGGTCCGTCGTGAAGCAGGGCGGCGAGAACCTCACTCTCGGAGCCGCCGTCATCGATCACGATGCTGGTGACTCCGAGCAGGTGACCCATGTAGGGGACCTCTGACCCCTTTCGGGGCTGCTCACCGTGCAAATCCAGGGCCAGGTCAATGGCCTTACGAAATCGATCTGTGTCAAACATGAAACTCATTTCTACTTGGCAGGACATGACGGAAGTCTGGAAAGCAGCCACCGATCTGACAGCGAAATCATTGACGCTGTCAGGAAACCGTGCCTGGATCCGATCCTCCCTACGATGCTGCCAGTCGAGGAATACATTCCGCCCTTTGCGCTGATCGTCGTCGGCCCGGCGACGACGATCCGGCCAGGCCAGGAGTCGAGGACGAACTTCAGGACCTGGTTGGACCGGACATGAAAAAAAGACTTGACCCCGGAGGAGTTCGTGACCTGCTCCGGCTGGCGGTACGCGAAGACCATGCCGGAGTGCCCACACGAATACACGGTGCGTGACCTTTCACCCGAGGAAGAAAGACCACGGTGATGGTCAGGATTCGCTTGACGGCTTCGCAGCTTCAATCACCTTCTCGGCGAACGCCTCTTCTGACCCTTGAGCGGAAAGCAAGTTCGCGTAGGTGAGAGTTGGCCAGGTGTTCCAGTCGCCTTCACCAATGTCCTCAAGGTCGGTGACCGCCCCAGGAACCTCGCGGACCAGTGCGAGCAATCGGCTCATCTCTCCATCTGACCGATTCGCCATGACAGTGCTCAGGCCCAATCCAATTCCGTAGGTATAGCCATTCAGGCGAACCGGGAAATCGGTCCCTCTGGCCAAGTAGTAGTTGACGGTTGGTGCCGTACTCCCCTTTCCCATCTCGTACGAAGCGCCGGCCTGAATCAAGAGCTCATGGAGCCGCATCACCCGCCCCGCAATGGCTTCACTTTCGGTCCTCTTGGCAACCTCACGGAAGAAGTCCTCAAGAGACCAACTGACCTGGACTCTCGGTGAGGAGCCACCTTTTACCTGGCGGGCTGCCTCAGATCGCCCGATCACGCTCGACATGAGAGTCGTCGCCGATCCACCTTCGGCTGCGAACTGCTTGACTTCAAGCCCGATCACCTCGGTTGACTCCATCTGTTCGTTCAAGAATTCGATGATTCGTCTGAGCTCGCGCGGGACTTCGTCGGCCACGAAGACAAGACGAAGCCTTCCCAACCGCAGGTTCGCCCCAACCCTGTTCCAGAACCTTTCCGGGTCCTCATCGCCCAGGAAATCTGCCAGTTCCGTTTCGGCATTGCGGCCGTCACGCTCTGCACCCGACTCAAAACTCGTTCTGATGCTTTCCTGGCTCCAAACGGCTGAACCGTTGGCCGCGTAGTCCAACATCTGGCCGACTACCTCTCGCCTAATTCTCGAATCGGAGCTTCGTTTCACTTCAACGAGAGTTGGAATCGCATCCCGGTCAACGAAGAGGTGATCGAGGCTCCACCTGGCTCCGCTGTCCTCGGTTTCGGAGATCCCGATCTCTCGTTGAATCAAGAGCCAGTCGGACTCACCCCTGGCCGAATCACCGGCGAGCAGTCCCGGGTACTTCGCAAGCAGTTCCTGAAGTACGTCCTCTGCTTCGTAGGGAACCTCAATCATCCGGTTGAGAACCCCATCCCCAGTTTCAAACATTGCGGCCATTTTCCGAACTTGCCTTGTTCTGCTCAGCAGGTCGTGAGCGGTACGCGAACGGTCGGGCCGCCGTAGGCCTTGACCCGGAGGCGCGAGTACTCATAGAGGTGACCCCAGCAGCGGACCTTGCGGTAGAGGGTGAGCTTGCCCGGGCCGTGATCCCAGTTGGAGGCACCGCAGAACGGGTCGCAGGTGTTCCACCAGATGGTTCCGAAACCCTTGATTCGCTTCTGACCCCAGGTGCGCCAGCGGATCGAAGTGGCGTACATCCCGTTGTCACCACAGAAGAAGTTCATCTTCGCCGGGCGCTTCTGGGGCTTCCCCACCCCGCACTTGGCTTCGACCCCTACTCCAGCGTTGGCGCCACCGGGCACCGCCCAAGCCAAGACCAGCATCGCGCACAGGACAACCAGCACCTTTTTCATCGCATTACCTCTCCGTAGGTTCGTCTGTCGCCAGAGTCTAGAAAGGGCCGATCGATCTGACAACAGCCGAATCCTCGCTGTCAGGAAACCGCGCCCGAATCCGACCCTCCCTACGATGCTGCCAGTCGAGGATTACATTCCGCCCTTTGCGCTGATCGTCGTCGGGGCGATCCTTGGCGGGATCTTCGGGGACGGATCCGCGGTCGGGGTTGTTGGTGGCGGACTGTTCGTCTGGGGGTTCTTCTGGACGATCCGGGTCTGGTGTGATCACGGAGAGGCGATCAATTACCTGCGAGACCGGGACCGGTCCGAACGATTCGAACGACTGGTCGAGGAGATGGACCGTGACCGGCGGGCCTGACCGTCGCCGGTCAGACGACGATGATCCGGCCAGGCCGGGAGTCGAAGACGAGCTTCAAGACCTGGTCGGACCGGATTCACATCGTCGAGATGAAGGTGATGACCGTGAGGACGACCTCGACGTCGGCCTCGGCGGGAAACTCCCTCCCGACCATCCGGACGCCGACCTGATCGACGACCTGGACCTCTGAAAGCTCTCGCTCCGCTCTCGGGTTTGTCAGGTTGCGGCCCCTGCTGCCGACCCTTCAACTGGAGACAAAGGAAAGGGGCCGGATGGGCTGGTATGAGTTTGACGAGAACGAGGTCGTGAGCTGCAAGTGTGGCTGGAGCGGCCCCGCAAGCGCCGGAGGGATCGAATTCTTCGGTGAATGTTTCTCTTACGAATGCCCCGAATGCGGCCGGACCCTGGCGGTGTTCTCCTATCCGTTGATCGAGGAGACGAAACGCAAGGCTGCGGAAGGAAACGAGAAGGCGCAGGGTGAACTCCAGGCGGCACTTGGCCGCGAGTCATTCATGGAAAGGGCCAAAGCCAGCGAACTGGAACGGCCCGACCAGCTGCCCGACCTGGACGGTGACGAGATCGTCATCGAATGGGACTTCGAGGACCGGGAAAAGCAGGGCGGGGACTGCTGGACCGTGCTTCGCCACAACGGCCGGGAGATCTGGCGGGAGGTCGCCTACTACGAAGGTGGTAGCCGGTACCACGCGGTCACGACGATCCTGATCGAACGCTACGGCACCCGCCTGGCCGGCTTTCCCGCCACCGAGGCCAGCCGGCTCTACCTCTACGGCGATGACTGGCGCAGCGACCCGGTCGGGGAAGTCAGCGGCCGCATCGAGCGAAACCGCAAGACTGGCACCGAATAGCAGGCGTGAGGACCGGGCAGAGCGGTCCAGGTGCCTTGACGATTCGTTGGTCCATGGTGACCAGCGGGGCGTCGAGTAGTTCAGCCAGGGCGACGTCCTGACGGTGGTGGGTCAGGCGGCTGGCTCGAAGGTAGCGATCCCGAGGTCCCGCCACGCCGCCAATAGTTCGCGGTCACCAGCAATCGCGACCAGCCCGGAACCGGTGCCGTCCGTCTCGATTTGATCTCGTTCCTGAACCAGGGCGGCAGCGGCACAGTGAACCGCGTCGAAACCGCGCAAGCCGAAACGCCATGCGAGACCGCCGGCTCGTTCGGCCAGATCAAGATCGAACTCGATTACCCGGAAGTTCTCCCACAAGGTCCGAAGGCGGGAAATGGACGGGCGCACACCCTCGTCCGGCAATCTCCCCTGCCGATTGGCACGACGCAAGGCCGCGACAGACTCCACATAAAGCAGCCTCGTCGCCATGACGATGTCGGCCTCGACCCAGGCCTGCCGACAGTCGGGCGCGTACTCGTCGTTCAGCAGGAGAGGCACGAACGCCGAGGTATCGAAGTAGGCGAGCACCGGTCAGCGGTCGAGAAAGTCACGAAGCGAGAATCCGAAATCGAGCGGCTCGCCGGGATCACGCTTGGGTGACAACGCCGGAGTTATCCGTCCCTCCCTCTCCAGGCCGGCGATCGCGGCGTACTCGTTTAGCGGCAGGATCTCGGCAATCGGTTTGCCGTGATCGGTCACCACGATCCGGTTCCCCTCGACCACAGACGCGAGGTGCTTGCTGAGCCCATCCCGAAGGTCGCGTATCCCGACCTCCTGGCTCCCACGCTTTGTGGCGCTTTTCTCACTCACAGTAATGGCCATTATATCTCCACTCGTTCTTGAAGTCCAGCCGTCAGTGAGGCAAGCCCGCAGCGAGCATTTTTCTCCCCCAGACGGGTTCGGGCCTCCAGCCGGGAGGGTGGGTGTGCCGATCAGTTCGATACCCCCGTCGGCCCGGCGGCCCATCCTTCGCTAAGCCGAGACCTGGTTCAGCCAGTCAGCAACCGGCAGCATCGGAGCAGGGCCAAACCACCAGACATCGCCTTGGCCCGGGAGCACGTTCATCCCTCGGGAAGAGCGTGGCCGAATCCGGAATGACCAGTCCCGCGGCCCGACGGACGGCCGGGGCGAGTTTCGCCTGTCCCGGACTTAGGGGAAAGAGCAGCCGCTTCCGACGCGGATCGGCCGCCGGTCCGACCCGTTTACGAAAGGAACGAAGATGCCCCAAAATGATGATGGGAAAAAGTTCTGCCTCGAATTCACCGACTTCCACGGGGCCGACATGCCCTGGCTCATGGAGAAAGCGCGGGCGATCGGGGAGGTTCTGGTCCCCCGCCTCGGCGGAAATCTGGAGTGGGGCCAGGTGGTCGTCCTGCCGGATCGAAAAGGAATCGGGCTCGGACCGCGGTTCCCGCCGGAGTTCTATGCGAGCCACGGCAAAATCAGGCCTGTATCACCGGTGATACACTCGGATCGTGAGGCGGGTAAGCGTTCGCGAACTCAGAAACCAGGGCGGCAAGGTGCTTGACCGGGTCCAGCGCGGCGAGCGGACAATCATCACTCGCGATGGCGAAGATGTGGCCGAGCTAAGACCTGTGCGAAAGAGCCTGTCAGCCGAGGCGCTCATTGAGCGACGCCGAAACCTCCCCTCAATGGATCCGGAACTGCTTCGCCGTGACATCGACGAGATTCTCGACACGAACCTTTGGAACCTACGATGAACCAGTCCGAGGAGGGGCTGCTCGACACTTGTACCCTGATCCTGCTCGAAAAGCTGGACCCCCGGGAGCTTCCCCGGAAGCCGGCGATTTCCACGATCACCCTGGCGGAGCTAGCCATTGGCCCCCTGGTAGCGAAAAGCGAATCAGAACGTCTGCTTCGCCAGTCACACCTGCTGCTGGCCGAGGCTGACTTTGATCCGATTCCGTTTGACGACCAGGCTGCCCGCGCCTTCGGGGCAGTAGCCGCGAACCTTCATGACACAGGGCGAAAGACCGCTGCCCGTTCACTGGACGCAATGATCGCGGCCACAGCCATATCGAGGGGTCTTCCGCTTTTCACCGCGAACCCGCGTGACTTCGAGGGGATCGCTTCACTCGAGGTTCGTCAGGTCTGAGGTTCCGCGCCGACTCGATCGGACATGAAAGCAGGGTTGACCCCGGAGGAGTTCGTGGCACGGAGGAAACCACGATCGTCAACCGCCAGCCGGTCACACCGGAAGCCGTGACCGAACTTGAACAACGGATCGGGGGTCCGTACGGCTAGGCTGCCACCGTGTCCTTCGCGGTTCGCCATCTGCGTCGACTGTTTCCGGGCCTCGAGGCAATTCACCGTTACCCAGGGTCCCGCCGGCCGGATCTCCTGGCCGGTCTGGTGCTGGCCGCGATCCTTGTGCCCCAGGGCATGGCCTACGCGCAACTGGCCGGGTTGCCGGCGGTCACCGGGCTCTACACAACAATCGCCTGCCTGGTCGGCTACGCGCTGTTCGGGCCTTCCCGGGTCCTGGTTCTCGGGCCCGACTCGTCGATATCGCCACTGATCTTCGCCGCGATCGTTCCGCTCGTGGTAAGCGACGATCCCGGGCAGGCGATCGCCCTCGCCGGG
Organism: Solirubrobacterales bacterium; assembly: GCA_020438345.1. GTDB lineage: Bacteria > Actinomycetota > Thermoleophilia > Solirubrobacterales > 70-9 > 67-14. Next base: position 9,306 of record JAGQUU010000118.1, read on the forward strand.
ATGCTCGCAATCCTGGTCGGGCTGGTCGAGATCGGCCTTGGCCTGGGCAAGCTCGGGTTCGTAGCCGATCTGCTCTCGAAAGAGGTCCAGGTCGGCTACATGAACGGGTTGGGCATCACGATCATCGTCGGCCAGTTACCGAAGCTGTTCGGCTTTTCCACCGAGGCGGATTCGTTCCTGGGTGAAGTCCGGGCCTTCGTCGAAGGGATCGGCCAGACCCACGCCACAACGCTCTTGCTGGGGATTTCGGTGCTGGCCATCCTGCTGATCCTGCCGTTGATCACCAAACGACTGCCCGCGGTACTGGTCGCGGTGGTAGCCGCCACCGTGGCCTCGGCGCTACTCGGCCTGGCCGACCATGGGGTCGCCACGGTCGGCTCGCTACCTCAGGGAATCCCCGCCCCGTCGCTTCCCTTCACCAACGCCGGCGACCTGCCACCACTGATCATCGCCGCGGTTGGCATCACCCTGGTCTCACTGACCGACACGATCGCCACCGCCACCAGTTTCGCCAGCCGCCGGGGCGAGGAGGTCAAACCCAACCAGGAGATGATCGGGATCGGGACCGCCAACATCGCGGCCGGGTTTTTTCAGGGGTTCGCGATCTCGACCAGTGGCTCGAGGACTGCCGTGGCCGAGCAATCCGGGGCCAGAACCCAGCTCACCGGTCTGGTCGGGGCGGGCCTGGTCGCGATGCTGCTGCTGTTCCTGAACGGCCTCTTGGCCGATCTGCCTGACGCGGCCCTGGCCGCGGTCGTGATCGGAGCTGCCCTCTCGCTGATGGACATCGGCATCCTGCGCCGGTACAACGCGATCCGCCGTAGCGCCTTGGGCGTCTCGCTGGTCGCAACCGCGGGCGTCGTTCTGCTGGGGGTCCTGCAGGGGATCGTGATTGCTGTCGTGCTGGCGATCATCCTTTTCTTCCGCCGTAACTGGTGGCCTCACGGCGCCGTCCTCGGGCACCTGGAAAACAAAGAGGGCTGGCATGCCCTGGCCGACTACCCGCAGGCCGAACAGATTCCCGGAATAGTTGTTTACCGCTGGGAAGCACCGCTCTTCTTCGCCAACTCCGGACGGTTCCGCGAAGAGATCAGAAGGCTGGCCCGCGAGCATGAACCCAAGTGGATCCTGATCCAGTGCGAAGCGATCACCGACGTCGACGTGACCGCCGCCGAAATGCTTGAACAGCTGGACCTCGAATTGAACGCGGCCGGCATACACCTCGCCTTTGCCGAGATGCGCCACCGCCTGCAAGAGCTGACTCTGCGCTACGGCCTGATGGATTCGGTTGATCGAAACAACTTCTTCCCGACCGTCGAGGCAGCCCTCTCCAAAATCCGGTGACTTTCCGGGTCCTACTCGCTCAGCACGTCGGCGACCGGTCGCCTGGGCTCGGGCTTCACCTCGGGGCCAAAACCGAGCCGCAACAACAGTTGGGGGAATCCATCCGGACGGCCGATCGCCCGGGCCAGCCTCCCACGGATCTCCGCAACCTCAATCGGCTGGTTGAGAAACGAAGCCGAAACCCCAGTCGCACCGGCGGCCAGCAGGATCCGCTGCAGAGCCCGCCCGGTGGCGACCCAGGCGGCCGGGTCCTCGGCCGCCGTCCAGAGAACGGCAAGCAGAGGCGAAGCCTGGGCCAGCTCCTGGTCCTTGGCCGCCTGCCCTTTGCCAAGGTCGAAGGAACGGATCACCAGGGGACCGGCGTAGGACATCAGGTCATTGAACCCGAACCCGTAGCCGCGCATGCCGTCACCGTTTCGACTTCGGTTGGGGTGGATCCAGGCGGCCAGCTCCCGCCGGAAACTGCGGTCGGCCATCTGGATGCGGTCCCCTTCCGCGACCAACCCGGCCACCTCGGACCGTTCCCCTCCGGTGATTTCATGCAACCCCGCACCCGCGGCGGCCGCCACGGCGCGAAGCTCGTCGACCAGCCCGTCGGGCAGCTCCCGGTCCTCGAAAGCCTGACGGTTGGTGTGGCGCTTTGTGATCGCATCGAAAAGCCGGCTCTCCGCTTCTTCCGGCCTGCCGTCTTCGTGGAAGATGATCCGAGCCAGGAGATCTTCCTCGTCGGGTTCGGGAAGAACAGATACATCGGTTCGAAGGCCAAAATGCGCCGCCGCGATCAGCAGGGTTTCAAGTGCGGCGCCGCAGCTGATCAGCAGCTCACGGTCTTCAGCGTCGACAACCGGAAGCGCACGGCTGCGGTCCGCCCGCAGTTCGGCCGAGTCACCTTCGATCCGGAAAAGCCAGGGCTGAGTGTTGTGGCCGGAAGGAGCGAGGATCGCGTAACCGAGAAGAAAGCGGATCCTCCCGGCGACGCTACCGGTCGAGGGGAAGTCGCTTTCGTCGATCATCCATACCTTCAGTGGCAGACCGGCCTTGCCCTTCTCAGCCCACGGTTCGCTCATATGGCTCGATCCTATATCTCGAAACATTCTCTTCTCGCGAATGGCTGAGGGCC
>JAGQUU010000119.1 GCA_020438345.1 Solirubrobacterales bacterium
GGCGCTCTCGCGGGGGTCGGCACTCCGGTCGGTTTGATCCCTGCCGGCCGCGGCAACGACCTCGCCCGTGGTCTCGGCATCCCGACTGATCCCTCCGAGGCGGTGGCCTGCCTGAAGGCGGGTATCACCAGGCAGATCGATGTCGGGGACGCCAACGGAAAGCGTTTTCTCGGGATCGCCTCGGTCGGCTTCGACTCCGAAGCGAACAGAATCGCAAACGACGCGAAGCTGCTCAAGGGCCAGCCGGTTTACGCATACGCGGCCTTGCGGGCGCTGCTCACCTGGAAGCCGGCCCGCTTCACCCTGCTTGAAGGAGGGGTCCAGACCCGGATCACCGGTTACACGATCGCGGCCGCGAACAACGGTTTCTACGGTGGCGGCATGAACGTCGCTCCGTACGCGGAGATCGATGACGGCAAGCTCGATGTGATCACGATCGGCGACGTCGGCAAGATGCGGTTTCTGCTCAATCTGCCAAAGGTCTTCAAGGGCACTCATGTCGACGACTCTGAAGTTGTCACGAGTCACAAAGCCAATTCGATCGAGATCCGGGCCAGCCGCCCTTTCACTGTGTATGCAGATGGTGACCCGCTGACCGAGCTTCCAGCCACGATCCGGGTGATCCCCGCTGCGCTGAAGATGATCGTCCCGGAGTCGGCAACTTGATTCGCGCCAAAGCCGCTTTTGCCCGCTCGGTCGGGCGACTCAGCCGGGCGACAGGCAAGGGAGGCGGCACGACGTTGCCTGGCCGGATCCTGCTCAAGCTGGACAAGGACGCGATCAGCAAACTGGGTGAAGATCTGACCGGCGGCAGTACTCTGATCAGCGCCACCAACGGCAAGACGACGACTGCCTCGATGCTCGCAACCATTCTCGACGGGGTCGGTCGCCACCCGGTCCACAACCGGGCCGGTTCCAACATGACCTGGGGTGTCGCGACCGCGCTCCTTGAGCAAAAGGGAACCGAGGGTCTCTTCGAAGTTGACGAGGCCTGGCTGCCGGAAGTCGCCGATCGCCTCAAACCGGAGACGATCCTGCTCGGCAACCTGTTCCGGGACCAACTTGATCGTTACGGCGAGACGGAGACCCTGGCTGACGCCTGGGCCGCACTCGCTGCCCGACGGTCTGGCGACACTGCGTTCGTACTCAATGCCGACGACCCGTTGATCGCCGACATTGGAAACTCGAGCGGGTCCGGCACCACCTATTTCGGTATTGAGGACGTGTCGCAGGCCTTGCCCGAGTTGCAGCACGCACATGATGCGAAACTCTGCCGGGTCTGCGGGCACGAACTGACTTATGACCGGGCCTTCGTCGGTCATCTCGGCCACTACCACTGCGAAGGCTGCGGGATGCGCCGGCCCGCACCTGATTTGAGCGCAACCAGGATCAGCCTGAAGGGAATGTCCGGGGTCAAGGCGACCATCGTCTCGCCGGAAGGCGAATCGGAACTCAGGCTGCCACTTCCCGGGCTCTACAACCTCTACAACGCTCTCGGGGCGCTTGCCACCGCCCGTCAGATGGGAGTGCCGGTCGTTGAAGCAGTCCGGAGCCTCTCCGGCATGAAGGCCGTCTTCGGCAGGGTCGAGCGGATCGAGATCGGCGAGACCTCGCTTTCGATCCTGTTGATCAAGAATCCGGCCGGCGCGAATGAGGTGATCAGAACCCTGGCCCTGGAACCGGCACCGATCGACCTTTGGGTCGCCCTGAACGACCGGATCGCCGATGGCCGGGATGTGTCCTGGATCTGGGATGCCGACTTCGAGATGTTGGCCGAACGAGTCGGCAAGATCACCTGCACCGGTACCCGCGCCGCGGAGATGGCGCTGCGGCTCAAGTACGCCGGCTGGCCGCTTGAGCGGATCAACCTGATCGAGGACCCGGAGGCCGCGCTCGACCGGGCGCTGGCCACATCTGAGGGCCAGCTTTTCGCCATGCCGACCTACACCGCCCTGCTCGACTTGCGGAACTTGCTTGCCGAGAAGGGTGACGCCGGGCGATATTGGGAAGCTTGATTCTCAGCGACCCGGACTCGCCCGAGGTTGCGATCTGGCAGCTGGTCGAGTCCTGCGGCTACACGGCTGACCTGCCGGCCTGGAGCGAGATCACAGGCAACGCTGGTTCGGCCGGGGGTATCGCAGCCGTACTTGATCTCGGCTGCGGGATCGGACGGGTCGCCCGTCATCTCGCGGCCGAGGGTCGGGTGGTGGTCGGCGTTGAGGTTGACCCGCATTTGGCCGCTGACCTGAACCGGCTTTCCGCGGATGAGCGGGTCTCGGCCGTTACCGGCAGCGCCACCGACCTCGCTTCCCTGGATCTCGGGCAGGATCGTTTCGAGGCGATCATCGCGCCCCAGCAGTTGCTTCACATCGTCGGCGGCAAGCTCTCGCGGGGCGCCTTGCTCGAAGGGGTCCGGCAGCGGCTTTCACCGGACGGCACCGCCGCCTTCGCGATCTCCGAATGGATCCCGGAGGACTCCCGGCAGGTTGATGTTCTGCCGGATGTCCGGGAGATCGGTGAATGGGTTTACGCCAGCCGGCCGGTCGCGGTCGAGGACGACGGTGATTCCCTGACGGTTATTTGTCTGCGTCAGGTCGTGGCACCGGACGGCTCGCTGCAAGAATCTCATGACCGCATCACCCTCGATCGGATGGACCGCCACATGCTGAACGATGAGCTCGCGGAAGCCGGCCTGGCAGTGGAGCGGACGATCGAGATTCCCGAGACTGACCGCCACATCGCCACGGTGATCGTCGTCGCGCGACACAAAGCCGGAAACCCCTGAATCCCGTTGCCCGGGTCTTTGCCCATGACCTTTAGGGTTGCCCCATGAAGCTTCGCCTGCTCAGCCTGTACCCGGACCAGATGAACATTTACGCCGACCGGGGCAACATCCTCTTTCTTCAGCACCGCTGCGAGTGGCGCGGAATCCAGTTTGAGGTGACCCGCTGCGGCCCCGGTGAGAGCTTCAACCCCGACGATTTCGACTTGCTCTACATGGGCGGAGGTCAGGACCGCGACCAGAAGGCGGTCGCGAAGGATCTGAACCAGACCAAGCAGGAGGCGATGAAGGTGGCCAAGGAAGACGGCGCCGCGATCCTCGCAGTGTGTGGCGGCTATCAGCTGCTGGGCGAGTCCTATGAACTGGAAGGCGAGACGATCGAGGGTCTCGGCCTGGTTGACCTGAAAACGGTCCGTGAACCGGGACCCCGCCTGATCGGACCGGTCGCGATTGAGGTCAACCTCGACGGTAATCCCAACGCCCTGGCTGACGGTGAGGCAAAGGTGCTGGCCGGTTTCGAAAACCACGGCGGCCGCACCCGCCTCGGCCCCGACACAGCGCCGCTTGGCAAGGTCATTCACGGCCACGGCAACAACGGTCAGGATGGCTTCGAGGGGGTCAGACAGGACAACCTGATCGGCACCTACCTCCATGGTCCCCTGCTACCAAAGAACGCCTGGCTGGCCGATCACCTGATCGCCACCGCCCTCGAACACCACCACGGTGAGCGTCCGGAACTGGAGCCGCTCGAAGACTCGCTTGAAGACGCAGCCCACCAGGCCGCTCTCACCGCAGCCCGCAACGGCTGAATTTTCACGCCCGCTGTGGGGCCTACGAGGCAACTGGGGCATCGATGATGGAAATGTGCTCGCCGGACGATCTGCCTGCACCGGCGCGTCGCCTCGTAGCCGACTGGTGCCGCGAGACAACGAACGCGCTGCTACAAGATTGGGAGCGAGCCCGGCTGCACCTTCCGCTTGAGCCGGTTGATCCGTTGAGACGCCCGGGCCAGCGCTCTCTCAGCGACCGGTTGAGCCGAAACCGCCTTCGCCCCGGACGCTCTCGCTGAGAGCGTCGGCCTGCACCGGCTCCACCGCGGCAAGAGGGGTGACCAGGAGCTGGGCGATCCGATCACCCGGCTTGATCCGGAAGATCTCGGCCGGGTCGTTGTTCAGCAAGAGGACCTTCACCTCGCCCCGGTAGCCGGCGTCAATCAGGCCCGGTGCGTTGACCAATGAGATCCCGTGGCGACGCGCGAGGCCGGAACGTGGCAAGACAAGGCCGGCGTGCCCATCGGGGATCTCGACCGCGATCCCGGTCGCGACCTGCCAGCGTTCAGCCGGGCCGATATGGGCCGGCTCGGAGGCGTAAAGGTCAAGTCCGGCGTCGCCCTCATGGGCACGGGTCGGCAGGGTTGCCGAATCGCTCAGTAGCTGAACCTTGAGTTCCATCCCCGCGGACTCTATTGGGTTGCCAGGTCGGCGAAGCGGTGGACTTCACCCAACGGGAGCCGCGTCCTGACCAGCACACCTTCCGGCCCGTCTTCCCGGTCCACCTTGCCGGCCACTTCATGGAGCTCATGGAGCCGGGCACCTTCCGAATAGGGAACCAGCAGCTCGACCGGAGTCATGGTTTCCTCGAACGCCCGTTCCATCCCCTTCCGCAGTGCGTCGAGACCTTCACCGGTCACCGCGGAGACCTGAATCCCTTCGGGATGGCCGATTCTCGCTTCCGAGCGTTGCTCTCTGTCAAGCAGGTCGATCTTGTTCAGCACGAGCAGCCTCGGCTTATCACCGGCACCGATTTCGTCGAGCACGCTGTCAGCAGCCGCCATTTCCGCCTGCATCCGCTCCTCTCCGGCTGAACCGTCCACGACGTGGAGGATCAGGTCGGCAAGGACTGTCTCTTCCAGCGTTGCCTTAAAGGCTTCAACCAGCTGGTGGGGAAGTTTCTCGATGAATCCGACCGTGTCTGTAACCAGATAGCGCCGGCTTTCGAACTCGAAGCCTCGCGTCGTCGGGTCGAGCGTATGGAACAGCCGGTTGCCGACGCTGACCTCCGCCCCGGTCAGCGCGTTGAGAAGGGTTGACTTGCCGGCGTTGGTGTAACCCGCGAGCGCCACCTGCGGCAGCGACGAGTCCTGACGCCTTGCCCGCATCACACCGCGGTTCTGCTCAACGTGGCGGAGCCGGCGCCTGAGAGCGGCAATCCGGTCTCGGGCCAGACGGCGGTCGGTCTCGATCTGGGATTCACCCGGGCCCCTGGTGCCGATCCCGGCCCCGAGGCGCTCGAGGTGAGTCCAGAGACCCCTCATGCGAGCGAGGTTGTATTCCAGCTGTGCCAGCTCTACCTGGAGCTTGCCCTCGGCCGAATGGGCATGGTCGGCGAAAATGTCGAGGATCACGGCAGTCCGGTCGATCACCGGCACCCCGAGGCTGGCTTCGAGGTTGCGTTCCTGCCGGGGAGCTAGCTCATCATCACAGGCAACCAGGTTGGCTCCTGTGCGCTTGACTTCCTCCTTGACTTCTTCGAGCTTTCCCTGCCCGAAGTAGCGGTCAGGATCGGGCTCGCTCCTACGCTGCATGACTTCGCCTACCGTCGCCACACCCGCTGTGCGAAGCAATTCACCGAGTTCGGCCAGGCTGGCGCCGCCAGTCTGGTCGACGGCGATCATCAGGGCCCGCTGCTTGGCCCGCCGGTTCTTCGCGGTTTCCACCGATTCACTCACTCACTGCATCCTAGATAGGACGGGCTCCCGGTACGCTCCCTCCATGAAGATCTTCATGACGGGTGCGACAGGGTTTATCGGAGGAGCGACGGCAAGGCTGCTGACCGGGCAGGGTCATCAACTGACTTGCCTGGTTCGGGACCGTTCCAAGGCAAGTGGACTCGAGGACCTCGGATGCTCTCTGGTTGACGGTGACCTCTCCTCCCGGCCCCGCCTCGCAGAGCAGATGGCCGGTCACGACGCCCTGCTCCACAACGCCGCCCTGTATGAGGTCGGAATCCCGAAAGACCGGATTCCGGTGCTTCGCAAAGCCAATGTGGAAGGCACCGTCAACACACTGGAAGCGGCCCTGGAAGCCGAAATACCCAAGGTGCTTTACGTCTCAACCTGCGCCGTCTTCGGCAGCACCCACCAGAACGTGGCCACCGAGGAATACCGCCGACCGGACCTCGACAACCCCGACGGGCTTAATTTCACCTCGGTTTATGAGGAAACCAAGTACGAGGCACATCAGATCGCGAAAAACCTGATCAAGACCCGCAACCTGCCCTGTGTCATCGTCCAGCCGGCCGGCGTGTACGGACCCGACGACCATTCCGAACTCGGGGCGACCATGAACCAGTTTCTCGACGGCAAGCTGCCTATGGTTCCTTTCCCGGATTTCGGCACCGGACTCACCTATGTTGATGACATCGCGGCCGGCTTTGCGCTCGCGCTCGACAAGGGCGAGGTCGGCGAAAGCTACATTCTGAACGAAGGCAATTACACGATGCGACAGGCCCTTGAAGCAGTCGGCGAGCTTGCCGGACGCAAGGTACCGAAGCGCAACATGCCGACCCCGCTGCTCAAGGCGCTCAGGCCGATCGGACCCCTGGTCGGCAAGATCATGGATCAGCCGCCGAACCTCGCGGAACTGATCAGCTCGGCCGACGGAGTCACCTTCTGGGCCGACGGTGCGAAGGCCCGGACCGAGCTTGGCTGGCATCCCCGGGACCTCAAGACCGGTCTTCGCCTGACCCTCGAGGCCGAGGGACGCCTCCCCGAAGCCGCCTGAACGAAGCGACGCGCAAGCCAGACACAAGCGAAGGGCAAGCCAAGGGCAAGCGAGGTTGAAGAAACGAGCGCTATATGGCCGTTTCTTCAACCCGGGTGCTCACCCGGCCGGGGTTCGGCTGCCGGGTCCGGCCTGACCGCGTAGTTTTCCCTGCTCTCGTTGCCCGGCCGGCGGTTTTCAGGCGAGGTGTTCGCGCATTCGCTCGAGTGCCTCCGAAAGCCGCTCGTCCGGCGTGGTCAACGAGATGCGGAAGTATCCCTCGCCGCTGCGGCCGTACATCGAGCCGGGTGAAATAACCACGGCTGCCTCCTCCAGCACCTTCTCGCAGAAACTGGTTGATGTGTATCCGTCCGGCACCGGCGCCCAGACGTAGATCGTGCCCTTCGGGCTTTCTACGTCCACCCCGATCGCCCGCAGAGCGTCTACCGTCAGATCTCGCCGCCGGGCGTAGATACCGTTCATCTCTTCCAGCGATGTAGACGGGCCTTCCAGTGCCGCGACCGCTGCCATCTGGATCGCCTCGAAAAGCCCGGAGTCAACGTTTGTCTTGAGCCGCCAATAGGTGCTGATCGCGTCGGCATTGCCGAGGATCGCACCGACCCGCCAGCCGGTCATGTTGTAGCCCTTGGATAGCGAGAACACCTCAACTCCGACCTCTTTTGCTCCCGGGGTGGCGAGGAAGCTGGGTGCCACGTAACCGTCGTAGGTCGTCTCCGAATAGGCGTTGTCATGGACAACCAGGATTTCGTTCTCCCGGGCGAACTCGACAACCTTCTCGAAGAAGCCATCCGGCACGATCGCTCCCGAGGGGTTGTTCGGGTAGTTGAGGAAGAGCAGCCGGGCCCGGTCCGCGGTCTGCGCGTCAATAGCGTCCAGGTCAGGAGCGAATCCCAGCTCTTCCCGAAGCGGAAGCAGGACGGCCTCGGCACCGGCGAGGATCGGCCCGCCAGTGTAGACCGGGTAGCCCGGGTCAGAGGCGAGCGCGACATCTCCCGGGTCGAGAAAGGCAAAGCACAGGTTGTAGATGCATTCCTTGGCGCCGATAGCAGGAATGACCTCATTCTCCGGATTGATCCCGACCCCGAAGCGATCGAGATAGAACTTCGAGAAGGCCTGACGGAACTCTTCCCGGCCCCGGTTGCTCGGATATTTCTGGTTGCCCGGCTCCGCAACCGCGGCCTGCATCGCTTCCACCACATGCGGGTAGGTGGCATGGTCGGGGTCACCGATACCAAGGCTGATCACGTCGATTCCGGCCGCCCGCTTGTCGGCGACCTTCTTTTCAAGTTCAGCGAACATGTACGGCGGCATCGCCTGCAGTCGCTTTGATGGATCGGTCAGCGCCACGGTGCTTCCTCCTGTGAAGGGTTTTTCGGTTCTCAGTGCCCGAGTTCGGCCAGGGCGGCCATCATTTCAGGTGCAAGCCGGCCGGCGGCAATGGGTTCCGCCCAGCCGGTCAGTGTGACATCAAGCTCGGGGGTGATCTCTACCAGTAGCTCGCCACCGTCGAGTTCAACCGTAATCGGGCTGGGCGTCCCACCGAGAAACGCCGCAACCGCAGCTCCGGATGCCCCGGTCCCGGAGGAGAGTGTTTCCCCCACTCCCCGCTCGAAGATTCGCGCCCGGACGCGGGAGCCCGAGACCCGGTAAAAGGACACGTTGGTGCGGTTCGGGAAGACCACGTTGTTTTCGATGCCGGGTCCGATCCTGCCCAGATCAAGCTCTTCCAGGTCCGCCCCGGCCTCGATCGCACATTGCGGGTTGCCGATCGAAACATGCTGAAACTTCCAGTCACGATCTCCGGACGAGAGGCTGCCGGTTCCAGCGGCTGACCCTTCCGGGTAGTCCTTTGAAGTGGTCGTGGCCCTGCCCATGGCGACCGCACAGGTCCGTTCGGAGGTGATGGTTGGAGTGACCGGACCGGAAGCGGTCATGATCGTGAAGGTGTCGGCGTCAGTCCAGTCATGCTTTCTCAGGTAAAGGATCGCTTCCCGCGCGCCGTTGCCGGAAAGCTCCGCTTCCGAACCATCGGGGTTGAAGATCCTCAGGCTTGCCACATAGCCAGGATCTTCGGACTTCTCGATCAGAAGAATGCCGTCAGACCCCACACCAAAGTGCGGATCGCAGATCCGCTGAACCCTTTGCGGGTTCAGATCCCAGGGCAGGTCATCAGCATTGATGATTACGTAGTCGTTGCCGAGGGCTTGCCATTTCTCGAATTCCATGCGACCCGGCAAGCTATCCGGAAGTAGCACCGGGTGCAGTCACGTTCCCGGACGGGAAACATCGGCCAGCTCGAGGATCCGGGCCGCTACCTCGAGGTTTGAAATCCCTGTCCGGTCAATTACCTCCACTCCCTCCATCCGTCGCATCCAGGTCATTTGCCGGCGCCCGTACCGGCGATGAAGCACGACGATTCGCTCGAGGTCTCCGCTGCGGAATTCATCGAAACCGATTGCCGCCCTGACCGTTCGGACCGCCCCGGCCTGCAACGCCGCTTCGGCCTCGGCCGCCGCACCGGCTCTTGCCATCGCGTCGACCCTCTCGCGAATTTTCGCGACGAGATCCCCGTCATCTTCGACGAGCCCCGCCAGAACCGTCGGATGGCGGAACTTTGCCGTCCAGAGTTCACCCCCGCCTTTGTGGTCGGGAGCCGGGTCGATTCCCGAACGGATCAGTTCGGTCAGGCGGGCAACCCGCTTGCGGTCGTTCGGATGAACCCTTTCGACCACTTCCAACGGAAGTTCCCGGTGAAGGGCCTCCGGGCCACGCTGCTCGATCTCGGCTTCGACCCCGGCTCTCAGGGCTTCATCAACGGGGGGACGCATATCGAGGTCGCTGAGCGCAGAGCGCAGGTAGAGCCCCGTTCCGCCAACAAGAATCGGTTGTCTGCCTGCCGCGATCGCCGAATCGATCTCCTCGCGGGCGCGCTCGCCGAATCGTCCGGCGGTAAATTCTTCATTCACCGGGACGAAGCCGAGCAGCCGGTGCTCAAGCTGCTCCCGTTCCCGGGCGGTTGCCGCTCCGCTGATCAATTCCAGTCCCTGGTAGATCTGCATCGAATCGCAATTGATCGCGACCGGGTCTTCGCCCCTGGCCCTGAGCAGTTTCGCCAGTTCTGTTGCGATACCGGTCTTGCCGATCGCGGTCGGACCGAATACGGCAATCACCGGATTGTCCGCTTCCATTCCTTCCTCAGTTGCCGATGACGCTCAACAGCCGTTCGGTGCCGGTGAGAGTCTGGGAGGTCGCGGCGCTGATCTCGACCTCGACCATTTTGCCCGGCTCCGCCGTACCTTCAAAGTTGACTGCCTTGTTGTGACGGCTGCGGCCACGGATGCGGGTCGGGTCGTTGCGGCTCGGACCTTCCACAAGTACCTCCATGTTCCGTCCGACGAAGCGCTGGGCGCGTTCCCTGGCCCGCCGCTGTACAGCTTCGACGAGCCGTTCCATTCGTTCAACTTTGACCGGATGCGGGACCTGGTCTTCCATCTCTGCGGCCAGGGTGCCACGGCGCGGTGAATATACGAAAGTGAAGGCTCCGTCATACCCGACCTCTTCAACCACTTCCAGGGTTTGTTCGAAATCCGTCTCCGTCTCGCCCGGGAAGCCGACGATGACGTCGGTAGTGATCGCGCAGTCCGGGACTTTTTCCCGGATCATCGCGACCCTGTCCATGTATCTCTCGCGCGTATACGTGCGACGCATCTTCTTGAGGATCGGACTCGACCCGGACTGGAGTGGAAGGTGGATGTGCTCACAAAGCGAGGGCAGAGACGCATGCGCTTCGATGACATCTTCCCGCATGTCTTTCGGGTGCGGACTGGTGTACCTGAGGCGGTCAATTCCGTCGATTTCATCGACCATTGCCAGCAGATCGGAAAAGCGGATCCGGGATTCCCGGGGGAGATCCCGGCCGTAGGAATTCACGTTCTGACCCAGAAGGGTTACTTCCCGAACGCCGTCAGCGGCCAGCTTTTCGGCTTCGGCGACCAGTTCGCGTGGATCCCGGCTCTGTTCACGGCCCCGGGTCGAAGGCACGATGCAGTAGGAGCAGACACAATTGCAGCCTTGGGATATCTGGAGCCAGCCCTGGAAGGTCCGGGCGCGGTGGGCCGGAAGATGGCCGGCAAAATCCTCGAACTCGAAATACCCCTGAGCGGTCAGCTGATCGGAGTTGAGGAACTCGGCCAGCTTGTGAATCTGTCCGGGCCCGAAAGCCACATCGACGAACGGAAAGCGGCGAAAAACTTCGTCCTTGACCGACTGCGCCCAGCAACCTCCGACTCCGACGATTCGTTCAGGATCTTCCCTCTTCAGTCGCTTGGCCTCACCCAGGTGGGAGATGAAACGGTTGTCCGCGTTTTCGCGAATCGAGCAAGTGTTGAAAAGAATCAGATCGGCAGCATCGCGCTCGGCTGCTTCCGAATAGCCAAGCGAGGTAAGCATGCCCTTCATCCGTTCCGAATCATGCTCGTTCATCTGACACCCGAAGGTGGTGACATGAAAAGTTTTCATGGAGCAACGAGATTACACCGGCGTCCAGGCACCGGTCGAGTCTGGTAGCGGAGTCCCAGTCCGGCGATCTGGGCCGGACGTATTGAGCAGCTGGCTTTCAGACCGCGTCGGCAGTGTGAATCAAACGAACGCCGGCAGCCTCTTGACTCTCTTCGCCGGCGGGATGATGGCCCTCTTCGCGCTCGTGGGCTTCTTCGATGGACAGCTTGACGGCGAAGGTCGCAGTTCCGGCAACCAGGATCGCCCCGCACAGGAGCAGCCCGACCAAGGCACCCCTGCTGGGGAAGTTCTTCAGGCGCAGGCCCGCGAAGCTCACAACCACCGCGAAGCAGGCGAGGCCGATGCCGAAGGCTAGAAAGACGGTCTTGATATCCATCGGAGCGAATCCTACTGATTCGGGCGGAAACTTTGCCTGTCGGCTATCTGGCGATCCGGGTGGACCTGAGTTCCCGGATAACGGTGATCTTGATCTGGCCGGGGTACTCCATTTCGCGCTCGATCGCGGCCGCTATTTCATGTGAGATAAGGGCCGTGGCGTCATCATCGATCTGGCCCGGGTCAACCATGACCCGAATCTCGCGGCCGGCCTGCATTGCGAAAACCTGTCTGACTCCTTCCTGCCTCAGTGCGATCTCTTCGAGGTCGCTGAGCCGGGTTACGTATTGCTCCAGGGAATCTCCGCGGGCTCCGGGCCGGGCACCGGAGAGAGCGTCGGCGGCCTGGACGATCACCGCTTCAACCGTTGCCGGCTCAACCTCATTGTGGTGGGCCTCAATCGCATGCACGATCGCCTCCGCCTCATCGTGACGGCGGGCGAGTCTCGCGCCAACCGCGGCGTGGGTGCCTTCCACCTCATGGCTTACCGCCTTGCCGATGTCGTGAAGCAGCGCTGCCCGCCTGGCTATTTCAACGGACGCTCCGAGTTCCGCCGCCATCAGTGCGGCGAGGTTTGAGCATTCCACCAGGTGGGCCAGCACGTTCTGGCTGTAGCTGGTCCGGAACCTGAGCTGACCCAGCAAGCGAACCAGTTCCGGATGGAGACCGGTCACCCTCGTATCGAGCAGTGCCGATTCTGCCGCTTCAACGATCACATCCTCGACTTCGTCTACGGCCTCGTTGTAAGCGGCCTCGCAGGATGCCGGATGAATCCGTCCGTCGGCAATCAGCTTCTCGAGGGTGATCCGACCGATTTCCCGCCTGACGCCGTCGAAACTCGAGATCACCACCGTTTCGGGAGTTTCGTCGATGATGATGTCCACCCCGGTGAGGTTCCCGAGGGCGCGGATGTTCCGGCCGTCCTTGCCGATGATCCGGCCTTTCATCTCTTCATTCGGCAGCTGCATTGAATAGGTGTTCGTCTCGATGGACTGGGTCGAGGCGAGTCGCTGCATTGCCACAGCGAGGATTCCGCGGGCACGGCGCTCGGCGTCAAGTCGGGCTTCTTCCTCGATCCGGCGTACAGTCAGTCCTGCCTGATGAGCGGCTTCATCTTCCACTTGCTTCAGGAGCAGCTTCCGGGCCTGTTCGCGGGTTGTGCCGGAGACCGATTCGAGTTCTGCCACGCGGGCCTGGCGGACTTCCTCCAGCTCCAACTCGGCCTGTTGGAGCTTCAATTCCCGTTCTTCGGCCGCTTCCGCTCTCCGGTTGGCCTCTCGCAACCGGGTTCGCGCGGATTCGAGTTCCCGCAGGGCCCGCTCTTCGAGGCGCACGATTTCCTCGCGTCGCGCCCTCAACTCTGCTTCGGCTGAAAGGAGTCCTTCACGAGGTGGCGGTGAGTCATAGTCAGGTGAAGGTGAGCCGGGAATCCCCGGTGTCGGTTTGGTATCCGACGGCGGGCTTGATCCATTGCGCGAGGCTTCGTCCGTTTCCGCCCCAGTCACCATCGGCCTTTCCCCGGACTCCACTGGCTCCGGGTTGTGAGACCGGTTCCGTAGCCAGGCTGGAATGATCGAGTTCAGCGCCATGCCTCCCACAAGGGTATCTGACGCTTCAAGTCCTTCTCTCAGGCAGCCCGGCCCGCGATTCTTATGGCGGCGTAGGCTTCTTCAGCCTCATATCCACGTCGCGCCAGCAACCCCAGCGCCCGTTGTCGGCCCCGGTCATCATCAAGGCCGACCCTTTTTTCGATCAGGATCCGGACCGCCCGGTCTACTTCACTTTCTCCGTCAGTTCGGTTCAGCGCTTCGTCGATCAGGTGCCGTTCCACTCCACGGCGCTGGAGCACTTCACGTATCCGGTCACGACCCCATCCGGCGAGTTCCCTCTTGTCACTTGCGTAGGCGATCGCGAATCTCTTGTCGTCAAGCGCGAGGTTCTCGATCAGGTATTCGACTACCCGCTCGATCTCTTCCGGCTCGACTTCCCGGACAGCGAGCCATTCCCTGATCTCGGACTCGGTCCGGTCCTTGCGGCTGATTGCCGCGAGAGCCTTCGCGAGTACGTCGTCAGCCAAGCCGGTCTCTCGAAGGGCAGCCGGACCTGATGCCCGGGCTAGGCTGCCTTCAGATCGACCTCACCGGCCGGCTCGATGATTTCTCCCGTCTCGGCATCGACTCCTTCCGGAGCGGAGCTTTCAATTGGCGAACCATCCCGGGAAATTCCCAGGTTGTTGAGAATCCGGTCTTCGATCTCCTGCGCGATATCGGGGTTTTCGGTCAGGAACTGCTTCGAGTTATTACGACCCTGGCCGAGACGGGTCTCGCCATAGGAGAAGAAGGAGCCGGATTTCTGAACCAGATCATGTTCGATGCCCAGGTCGATCAGTGATCCTTCGCGGGAAATACCAAGTCCGTATTCGATATCGAATTCCGCCTGTTTGAACGGTGCCGCCACCTTGTTCTTGACGACCTTGACGCGAACCCGGTTGGCAACCGCATCGGTTCCGTCCTTGAGGGTCTCGATCCGGCGGATGTCAAGTCGCTGTGAGGAATAGAACTTGAGAGCCCGACCACCCGGCTGGGTCTCGGGTGAACCGAAAGAAACACCGATCTTCTCGCGAATCTGGTTGGTGAACAGGCACAACGTGTTGGCCCGGTTCAGGTTGCCGGCCAGCTTCCTGAGCGCCTGCGACATCAGCCTGGCCTGCAGCCCGACCGTCATCTCGCCCATCTGGCCCTCGAGCTCGGCCCGCGGGGTCAAGGCAGCGACCGAGTCGACCGCAACCACGTCGACGGCACCCGAACGAGTGAGAACATCAACGATCTCCAGTGCCTGCTCACCGTAGTCCGGCTGCGAAACCAGCAACTCATCGGTGTTGACACCGATCTTTCTCGCGTAGACAGGGTCGATCGCATGTTCGGCGTCAACAAAGGCACAAACCCCGCCGCGCTTCTGTGCCTCGGCGATGATGTGGTAGACGAGAGTCGTCTTGCCGGAGGATTCCGGACCGTAGATCTCGACGATCCGGCCCCGGGGAATCCCCCCGACACCGAGAGCAATGTCCAGTGGCAGGGCTCCAGTGGAAATCGCCTCGACGTTCAGGGAGGCTTTGTCCCCCAGCTTCATGAGTGAACCGGCCCCGAACTGCTTCTCGATCTGGCTTTTGGCCGCGTCAAGGGCAGCAACCCTTGCCTTGGCCTCCTTGTCGGTGGCCGGTTCAAGATCATTGGCTCGTCTATCGCTCATTCTCATTCACCTCGCCGTTGCCGTGTCGGGCAGTTCGTTTGCTTGTCGTGCCGAAAAGACACGAACACAAGTTCGTTTCGGGAACATTAGGACTTCCTTCGGACGGAAACTTCAATTCGGCTTCCGCTCCCCGAAAGCTGCCGTAAATCCGCTCAACTGTGCGTCACACGAGCAACACTTCCGTGAAGACTCACATCTGAATCCTCACATCCCGTCCGGACGGTTCAGACAAGCATCTCGCGCAGCAGATGCATCCCCACCAGGGCTGACCGTTCACGCACGTCGCGACGCCCGCCAGGGATCACCGGCGCGGCAGCCCTGACCCCCCCTTCAGCGGTCCGAACGTTGAAGTGAACCAGGCCGACCGGCTTCTCCTCGCTGCCTCCACCGGGACCGGCGACACCAGTGATCGAGATCGCGACATTCGCGTCGAAGCGCTCCATTGCGCCGATAGCCATCGCTTCCGCCACCTCGGCCGAAACAGCCCCGAACTCGTCCAGCAACGCCTGGTCGACACCGAGCATGTCGCGTTTGGCCTCATTCGAATAGCTGATCACGCCACCGGCGAAATACTCCGA
>JAGQUU010000120.1 GCA_020438345.1 Solirubrobacterales bacterium
CTCAACATCCCGGCGGTCTTCGTTTCCGGTGGCCCGATGGAAGGCGGCACCGCGACTCTGGTCGACGGCACCGTGCGAAAGCGGGTCAACCTGATCTCGGCGATCGCCGACGCCGTCGCCGATGAAGTCAGTGATGAAGACATGGCGATCATCGAAGAGAATGCCTGCCCGACCTGCGGCTCCTGCTCCGGCATGTTCACCGCCAACTCGATGAACTGCCTGACCGAGGCGCTTGGCCTCTCGCTGCCCGGCAACGGCTCGACCCTGGCCACCCACACTGCCCGCAAGGAGCTCTACGAGGCGGCCGGCCGCACCGCGGTCGAGATTGCCGGCAAGTACTACGGCGAAGATGACGAGTCCGTCCTGCCCCGCTCGATCGCCACCCGTGACGCTTTCGAGAACGCAATGACCCTGGACATCGCCATGGGCGGCTCGACCAACACGGTTCTGCATCTGCTGGCCGCGGCCCGCGAAGCGGGTGTCGATTTCGAGATGAGCGACATCGACGAGCTGTCGAGGCGGGTGCCCTGCCTCTGCAAGGTGGCCCCGAATGGTGAGTATCTGATGGAGGACATCCACCGGGCCGGCGGAATACCGGCCATACTCGGTGAGCTGCGCCGTGGCGGGCTGCTACACGAAGATGTCCATACGGTTCACTCCCCGAACATCGATACCTGGCTCGGTACCTGGGACATTCGCGGACCGAAACCGGCCGAGATCGCGATCGAACTCTTCCACGCGGCGCCGGGCTGCGTGCGTTCGGCCACGGCCTTCTCCCAGTCCGAACGGTGGGAATCGCTCGATGTGGATGCCGCCGAAGGCTGCATCCACGACCTCGAGCACGCCTACTCGACCGACGGTGGCCTCGCCATCCTCTACGGCAACATCGCTGAACGTGGCTGTGTGGTGAAGACCGCCGGGGTCGATGAATCGATCCTTGAATTCAGCGGTCCGGCCTTCGTCGTCGAATCCCAGGACGACGCGGTTGATTCGATCCTCAGCGGCCGGGTCAAGGCCGGCGATGTGGTGGTGATCCGCTACGAAGGTCCACGCGGTGGCCCCGGGATGCAGGAGATGCTCTACCCGACCTCGTATCTGAAAGGACTCGGGCTGGGCAAGGAATGTGCGCTTCTGACCGATGGGCGCTTCTCCGGTGGAACGTCCGGACTCTCGATCGGTCACGCCTCCCCGGAAGCGGCGGCTGGCGGGGCGATCGCTCTGGTCGAGAACGGAGACACGATCGCGATCGACATTCCCAACCGGAAGATTTCACTCGAGGTTGATGATCAAACACTGGCTGCCAGGCGCGACTTGATCGAGGCAAACGGCGGCTACAAGCCGGTTGACCGTGAGCGGGTGGTCTCCCCGGCCCTCAGGGCATACGCGATGATGGCCACCTCGGCCGACACGGGGGCTGTCCGCGATGTCGACGGCGTCGAAAGGCTTGTCAACTCGGCCCGGCTGCCCGACTCCGAACACATTGGTTCCTGAGGGGTTGTTTCGGGAGTCGCCCGGCCCGGTTTCGTAGGGTGGGTCAATGCTTCGAATCGGTCACAAGGGTGCGGATGCCCTGACTCCCGGCAACACGGTCTCCTCCTTCCGGAAGGCGGTCGAGACGGGGGTGGACGTGATCGAGTTCGATGTGCTCTGGGATGAAGAAGGCCACCCTTCAATCGATCCAGCCAACCGGACAGAACTTGTCGTTGCACATGACTGGCATGCGTCGGCCAAGGCGGACGCGAAAGGTGAACGGCTGACGCTTGAATCAGCGCTTGAGGCTTTCACCAGACCGCCACTCGATCAGGTTCGAATCAACCTGGACATCAAGCTGCCGGGTCGCGATGATGAAGTAGTCGAGGCGGTTCGACGCCACGGACTCGTGGAGCGAAGCATGGTTTCGACCATGGAGGTCTCCACCTTGAAGCGCATCGGTGCGATCAAGGAGCAGGAGGGCATCGGTTCGGGGCTCAGTCTCGGCTGGACGGTCCCGAAGGTAACCCGGGACTGGCTCGGAATGCCGAAGGTGATCCGGCCCGCCCTGGCCATGGGTCTTGCTTCCGTCCGCGTTCGGATGCCCGGTCAGGTCCGTCGGCGACTTGCAGAGTTGGAGACTGATTCGGTTTGGGCATTCTTCGGTGTTGTCACGCCGAGGCTGGTAGAGACTGTCCACGGAGCCGGGAAGAAGCTCTATGTATGGACTGTGGATGAACCGGAGCGGATCGAGTCCCTGGCTGATCTCGGGGTCGACGGGGTCTGTTCCAACGATCCCAGGCTGTTCAACTCTTGAGCGGGCTGCTCAGCTCTTGAAGTAGTTCGCGTTCAATTCGATGAAACGCTGCCACTCGGGCGGAACCATGTCCTCGGGGGTGATCGCATCAACCGGACAGGCCTCGACACAGGCATCGCAGTCAATGCATTCGTCGGGGTCGATGAAGAGCTGATCGACCGATTCCCACTCTGCTTCGTCCGGGGTGGGATGGATGCAATCGACGGGACAGACTTCCACGCAGGAGTTGTCCTTCACGCCGATGCAGGGTTCATTGATCACGTACGTCATGCGGCTCCTTACCGACGGAAAACGAATTTACATACTACCATGTGTAAACTATTCACATGAACGAAGGGTCGATGCGACCTACGGATCTGGCTCTGGCATATCTGGCCGCCGCCGTGGTTGTCGCCAGCGTGGCCGCAGCCACAGCCCTGATCGGAATTATCGTTGACTGGGGTTCATCCACGTGGGCAGCGATCCATCTCGTTCTGCTGGGTGGCGTGTCACTCCTGATCCTCGGCGTGAGCCAGTTTTTCGTTACGGCCTTCCTCGCTACCTCGCCACCCTCCCGCCGGATGGTCGCCGCACAGATCACCTGCTGGACCGCCGGTGCCGCCTGTGTGGTGACGGGAGTCTCGACCGACGCCGACTGGCTGGCCACAATCGGCGTGGTCCTGCTGCTCACGACCCTCTTGCTCTATGCCAGGTCGCTCGCAGGGCTTCATTCCCGTTCCCTGCAACGTGCTCCGTGGGCCAGCCGCTGGTACGCGGCATCGGCACTGTGGCTGGTCCTTGGAATCGCGGTCGGTCTGATGCTGACCGTTCATTTCGCCTGGAGCCATGGATCACTGCTCGGAGCTCACCTGGCTTTCAACCTTGGCGGCTGGCTTGGCGGGGCTATCGTCGGCACTCTTCACACGTTTGCGCCTTCGCTGACCCAGACAAGACTCAGGTTCCCACGGCTTCAGCCGGCCACTTTTGCCTTCTGGTCGGCGGGCTGCGGTGTGACGGCCATCGGCTACGCGTTCAGTCTGGGAGCCCTCGTTCTTCTCGGCTGGTCACTCCTGGTGGTCGGAGCGGGACTGCTCGCGACCAACCTGATCGCCTCCGGGTCGGAATCAAAGGTGCCACTCACCCTGCCGGCGCGACTGGTGATCTGGTCACAGGCCTTCCTCCCACTTGGGCTTCTCTTCGGTCTGGTCTCTGCGGCTGACCATTCGCTTGCTCCCCTCTTCGGAGATGACCGGGTCACGCTCGCGGTCCTGCTGCTGGCCGGCTGGGTCGGCCTCACGGTCATCGGGTCCATGCTTCACCTGCTTTCGGTTGTTGTGAGGGTCCGGGATCTGGGCAGGCCGGCCACCACTCCCAACCAGTTACAAGACCGGCTCCTGGCATCAGCAGCAGTCGGAGCGATAGGGCTTCTCGCGGTGGCAGAAGCGGTGACCGGCGATCGCCTGGTGGGCCTCGCCTCATTCCTGGTGCTGCTTGTAGCTGTCATCCTGGTCGGATTGGTCATCCGCTCGGTCGTCGCAGCACTTCTGCTCGGCCCTCCGGGACGCCATGGTTGAGAATGACGGACATGAGAACTGAAGGCGCGGACGCCTACGAGATCCAGCTGGTGCTTTCACAACCGACCAGAGCCCGGCTTTTCGCCCTCCTTCGGGAAGCCGACGAGCCGATCGCGACCGGGGAACTCGCGGAGCTGACCGGCCTCCATCCGAATGGGGTTCGCAATCACCTTGAGCGCCTGTGGAAAGCAGGTCTGGTCGACCGCGGCCGCAGCTCCAGCCGACGGGGCCGACCCCGCGACGAGTGGGTGGTCAATTCGACCGGGACCAGAATCGAAGCGGCTCTGGCGCTGGGCGACAGTAGTGGAGAGGGTGCCCTGGCGGCCTGGCTCGCGCGGGCATTTCCGTCAGACCGGTCCAATCTGGAACGGATTGAATCCGTTGGCGAAGAAGCCGGGCTGGCGATGCCGGTCGGGGAAGGGGAGAACCCGAAGATGGCATTCCTGGGGGTCCTGAACCGGCTTGGTTTCGTAGCTACAGTCGACGACGCCGAAGAAGGATTCACCTGCCGGCTCGGGCGATGCCCCTACCGGAAAGCGGCGCGAGAGAACAGCGATGTGGTCTGCGCGATGCACCGCGGATTCACCCGGGGTTTGCTCGCGTCGATCGATTCCGGGTTCCGCCTTCGGGATTTCGAGGTCCGAGATCCGGACAAGGCGGGTTGCCTGATCAAAGTTGGAGTCGAAGGCAGGGCGGCAGGCTGACCGGCTCCCGGTCCCGCGCGAAATACTGCGGGATCACCCGCGAAACACTGCGGAATCACCCCCGAAATACTGCGGGATCACCGCACCGACCCGGACGCGCCACTCTCCGGATGTCTGATTCCCGGTACCTGGAAGATCCCGCGCTCCTCGAAATACGCCCATTCTTCTTTGCCGAGGTCGGTCGCCGGCGGGTCGGCATAGACCCACTCGCGCATTATCCGGTGCCAGTTCCTCTTCGCTTTCAGCCGGCTGAGGACTGCGAGAACGCCAATCTCCATGCGGCGTCCCATCAGCTCGTCTGCCGGGATCGACTCCCGGCGCATCAGGTCGAAGTACTCCGACCTCGGGTCATGAGTGGACTCGATTACCTTCATCACCCGCTCGCCGTCAAGTTCTATCTCAGCGTCCTCCATGTACCAGCCACCGATCGACTTGACGTGATTCATCAGGTGTTCGGCGTCGAGCTTCGAGGGCTTCTTGATGAAACCAAGGTCGTGGAGTGCATCGCGGAGGCCCTCAGGGTCGTTGCGAACCGCGGCGTCGACCGCCCTTTGATCCAGCTCGATCTGTTCCCGGTCCAGCTTCTTGGTCATCCCGAAGTCCAGGAACGCAACCCGGCCATCCTCCATCAGCAGGTAGTTGCCGGGGTGGGGATCGGCATTGAAATGTTGAAGGTGGTAGATCGAACCGAAACTGCCCCGGAAAATGATCTCGCCGAATCGGCTGCGCTCGGCCTGGTCCAGCTCCAGGATCTCCTCGAAACCGATCCCGTCCACCAGCTCGGTGACCAGCACCCGGCGACGGGAAAGCCGGGTGATCACATCAGGCACATAGATAAAAGGGTGGCCCCGGTAGGCCCTCGCGAATGAGCGCTGGTTCTGGGCCTCGTACTCGTAGTCGAGTTCTTCCAGCACCCTCTCGCGCAGCTCCCGGGTGACCTCGCGGGCATCGAGGCCCGGGGCGAGCGCACGTGCCATCCGGACCAGCATTCCTGCGTTCTTGAGGTCGGATTCCAAGGCCTCTGCGATACCCGGGTACTGGATCTTCACCGCTACCTCCCGGCCATCGATCAGGCGGCCGCGGTGCACCTGGCCGATCGAAGCGGCGGCGAAAGCCTCGCGTTCGATCGAGTCGAAAAGCTGTTCCACCGGTTGACCGTCGTACTCCTCCTCGAGCACCTTGGCCACATCGTCCCACGGCATCGATGGCGCTTCACTACGCAGCTTCGAGAGCTGCTCCTGATATATCTCGCGATATTCCTCAGGGATGAAGTCGGTGTCGATGAAAGACGCGAATTGTCCGACTTTCATCGCAGCCCCTTTCATCTGGCCGAGAGTGGCGACCATTTTTGCGGCTGTCTCGGCATGTCGTTCATCCAGCTTCTCCTTGCTGGAATCTCCACTGCGAACCAGGCTTGACGCCTTGGTTCCGGCGTATCTTGCACCCGAAGAACCGATCGCCGAACCGAGCTTCACGGAGCGGCGGAGGCGCCCCTTGGGAATCCTGGAATCGTCCGCCATGCCTCAAGCGTACGTCTTTCCCTATCCTGTTCTGTCCAATGTCTTCAGAACGCGCAACGCTTACCGCCACTACCCGCTCCGAATTCGGTACCCGAATCTCCCGTCGCCTGCGTCGTGACGGCAAAGTTCCCGGCGTCGTCTACTCGGATGGCAAGGAAGCGACCACATTCCAGGTCGAGAGTCGTGACGCCCGGATCATTCTGGGTGAAGGCCATGCGCTGTTCGATCTCCAGGTTGAAGGATCGGATGCGATTCCGGTCGTCGTCAAGGAGCAGCAGCATCATCCGGTCCGTGGTGACCTTCAGCACCTTGACCTCCAGCAGGTCGATCTCAACCAGGCGATTCAGGCTGAGGTCACGGTTGAACTGACCGGTGATGACGTCAGCCCGGGTGTCAAGCAGGGCGGCGTACTTGAGCACGTCACCCGCGAAGTCACCGTCGAGGCGCTGCCGACGGAGATCCCAGACTCGTTGACTCTCGATGTCTCCGAACTGGAGATCAACGACACATTGACCCTCGAGGACCTCACTGCCCCCGAAGGTGTTGAGCTGATCGCCGAAGATCCCACCGAAGTCACCATCGTCACGCTCTCACCGCCGCGCGTCGAAGCCGAGCCAGAGGACGATCTCGAAGCCGAGCCCGAAGTGGTCGGCGAAGGTGGCGAAGAAGGCGACGACGCTGCCGAGGGCGACGCGGGCGAAGACTCCTCCGACGAGGAGTAGGTCCTGTCGTTCCTGCGCCGTAGCGACCCCGGCGAAGGGGCCGACAGCCCGATCCTGATCGTTGGGCTCGGAAACCCCGGGCGGGAGTATGAGCGCAGCCGCCACAACGCCGGTTTCATGGTTGCGGCGCTTCTGGCCGAGCGTTGGGACCTGCCGCGGGCGAAGGAGAAATACAACGCCCGGATCACCGAAGGGCGGATCCGTCCGGGCGGCCCCCGCGTAGTGCTGATGAC
>JAGQUU010000121.1 GCA_020438345.1 Solirubrobacterales bacterium
GGTCTCGTTGATCAGGCGCCTGGATTCTGCGGCGATTGTCCCGAAGACGAGCGAACTCTTGCCGGACCCGGATACGCCCGTGAAAGCGGTGAGCCGGCGCTTGGGAATCTCGACGCTGACATCCCGGAGGTTGTTGACCCTCGCCCCCTGCACGTGAATCCGGTCATGGCCGTCAGCAGCAACCCCGGAGGATCGCCGACTATTTGTCTTGCTCATTGGCCAGACACTACGCTGCAACCCCAACCGGCGGCAACTGCCGACGGAGCGTTTTCCTGATTGCTTCCGGGCCCACTCCGGGGTTCCTGACGGACGGATTCGAGAAGGAACCCGACTCCGTAGGCGATGTGGCGAGTCTCGCCGTGATGAATCTTCGGGTAGCCGTTGACGAACCCGCGCAGCAGTTCCCGCTTTCGTCTGTCTTCGGGATCGGCCTTCCGAACCATAAATCCCTGGTCCTCGAACTCGTTGACCAAGGTGGATGCGTTCGACCGCTCGATCCCCAACATCGAAGCCAGGTCACTCATCGACATCGGCCATAGCCATTTCCGGACTAATCCCCGGAATGACCCGCATGGGCCGTGAAGGGTTCGAACCTTCGACCTTGAGATTAAGAGTCTCCTGCTCTACCAACTGAGCTAACGGCCCGGGAAGTCGGTTCCGATCTTGGGAACCGGACGGAAAGTATAAAGCCGCCGGGCCAAATCCGTGGCCCGGCGTGCGTTTGCCCTAAGGCGTGGTGGTACCGCCGACGGAGGTGTCAGAGCCGAGGCTGCCGAGTGGATTCTCGAGCGATTCACCGCCACTCTTGCGAGCCTGCTTCTTTGCCTTGGTGATCAGCTTCCCGACCCGCTTCGCATCCTTCTCGGTTGCGTCAAGGGTTTGGCGGATTTCTTCCTGCTCCGCCTTGTCAGGTGTGGCGGCGATCGCCTGCTTGCGGGTCTGCGCTGCCTTGTCGTACTGCTGGGCATAGAGCTGGAAGGTAGCGAGCTGCGTCAAGGGTCCGGCCGCGTTCACGCCACCGTTTTTCTGTTCCTTCACGGCATTGTCGGCATAGAACTGCTGGGCCGAAGCTGCGTCCTGAATGTTGCTCTCAAACTGGGCCACCGTAGATCCCTGCGCGAGAGTGAAGAGCGTGTTCGCCACCAGCTGTGCAACTGCCGGATCGGGATCGCCGTTTGACCTTCTGACGTAACGGTCCCAGGATTCGGCCGCAAGCTGGTATTGCTGCTGGGCTTCCTCGGTGACAGTCTGGGCACCGGTGGTCTGGTCAATCTCGACCAGGGAATTGCCGGCATTTATTCGTGCCCGGATCAGTTCCTTGGAAACGTTTTCATTGGCCGGCTGCTGCTGTGACCTCGTCTGGAGTTTCTCGGCCCGTTCCAGGTTCGCTTCAGCCGCATCCTGATTGACGCTAGTGCTGTTGCCGAACGGATTGATACCGCCGGGCAGTCCGATCACCACGAGGCTGGCGGCCATGATGAAGGCGAGGATCACGTAAATGACCTGAATAACCCTCTTTCGCCGACCGCGAAGGTCGAAGAGCATCCTGTTTTCGGGTTCTTCTGCCACTTGGCTAGTTCTCCTGGATCGACGGTAGCTGGGAATCGGCAGCATCCTTGGGTTGGCCGATACCCCGAGCGAGCAAGATACTCAACTCGTAGAGTAAAAGTAGCGGGACCATCTCGATCAGCATTGAAATCGGGTCGACTCCGGGCAATGCCGCAGCCAGCACGGCGATGATCAGATAGGCGTATCTGCGGTTTTTCCGGAGTTGCTGGACGGTCATGATCCTGAGCCGCACGAGGGCAAGCACGATGATCGGAACCTGGAAGACGACCCCGCCGGCGATCAGGGTCATCGAGAAGAAGGAGTAGTACTCGCGAGCTCTCAGTTCGATCGAGAACTGAGCCTCGTTGAAGTTGAGAAGGAACTTGATCGCGGCCGGAAGCACGATGAAATAGGCGAAGACCACGCCGGCAAGGAAGAGCAGAGGAATGACCACCAGCATCGGCAGGATCGCCCGCCGTTCGCGGGGTGAGAAGGCCGGCAGGATATAGGCGAAGATCTGGTAGCTGATGAAGGGCGCCGAGACAATGATCGCGGCGTAGGCGCAAACCGTCACCGTGGTCATGAAAGCCTCGGTCGGGGCCAGCACCGTCAAGGCCTGATACTGCTCGGGAAGCGGTGCAGCGGCAAGATCGAGGATGACATTGCTCTGCCAGAAACAGACCGCGAAGGCCAGCCCGAGACAGACCAAGGAATAGATGATCCGGGAGCGAAGCTCGTCGAGGTGATCGACGAGACTCAGGTGCTCGTCATGACTGACCGGCTTCAGTTTGGCCACGGACCGGCCTCAGTCGGATTTCTCGCGGACAACCTCGCCGGTGACTTCGGTTACCTCTGGCTCCTCGCCAGGCAGAGGGCTTGCCTGATCGGCAGGGGGCGGGGTCAGTTCAGCCGGCTCGCTATCCGGTTCGTCTTCGTCTTCATCATGGTCGTCCTTGCCCACGTTGCTGAGGCCATCCTTGAACTCGCTGAGTCCACGACCGAGCGACTTGCCGAGTTCCGGAAGCTTCTTCGGGCCGAAGACGATCAAAGCAATGATCAGCACAATGGCGATTTCGAGTGGGCCGATATTGGGAATCATCTGGTCACCAATCGTACCTGCGAACGCGTTTCAACTCCGGATCACCCGGATTGTGGACGGCTAATCCTTGAAATTGAGGTAGTACCGGGAAGCTGTCGGCTCCACCTGGCCCTGGTACTTGGAGCCCTTTTCGCCTGACCCGTAGGCGGCTTCCACCGCCCGGTCCATCCGCATGAACGAGAGCTGGCCAATCGGCATGCCCTTGTAAATGGTGATTGGGAGATTGGCCACATTGGAGAGCTCCAGGGTGAGGTTGCCGGAGAAGCCGGCATCGACGAAGCCCGCGGTGGAGTGGATCAGCAGGCCGAGACGCCCGAGCGAACTCTTGCCTTCAAGACGGGCGACGAGGTCATCCGGAACGGTGACCCGCTCCAGGGTCTGGCCGAGAACGAATTCGCCGGGATGCAGAATGAACGGCTCTTCGTCGGCTGGTTTGATCAACTCGGTCAGATCCTCCATCGGCTGCTTGACGTCGATGTAGGGGTAGCGGGAGTTGTTGAAGACCCGGTAGCTGTGATCAACCCGGAGGTCGATGCTTGAAGGCTGAATCAGGCTCTCCTCAAAGGGATCAAGGACGATTCGGCCCGCTTCGATCTCCTCCCGGAGAGTCTGGTCGCTCAAAACCATGGGCGGCAGTATCCCAGACCGCGCCGACTGAACGTCGCGGGCCCGGGTATCAGCTGTACCTGAGAACCACTCCGTCGGCGATCAGTTCCAGCAGCTGCTTCTGATCCGGCTCTACCCCGGCCCCGGTCAGCCCGGCCTTGGCCTCGTCAATCAGGCCGATCGCCTGGCCGCGAACCTGCTCAAGAGCACCGGTAGCGGCAATCCGGTCACAGACCCGTTCGGCCGAGGCTTCATCCAGCGAAGCCAGATCAACCTCGAGCAGTGAACGGTCCACCCGGGCAGCAATGATCAGAGGGAGAGTCACCGTGCCGTCGAGCAGGTCGGTGCCCCGGGCCTTGCCGGTGCGGTCGGGTGGTCCGGCGACGTCAAGAACATCGTCAAGCAGCTGGAAGGCGAGTCCGATTCGCTGGCCGAACAAGCCGATCGGTTCGGGGTCACCACCAGTGCTGGATCGTCCCAGCACGCAGGCCGCTTCAAAGAGCCGGCCTGTCTTGAGACCGCAACGCTCGAAATAGTCAGCCTCCGTGAGGTCCAGATTGAAGGCGCCCTGTCTCTGGCGGAGCTCCCCCCGGGCAAGGTCAACTGCAGTCGCGCTGACTTCGGAAACTGCTTCGTGGTCGCCCCCGTCGACCAGGATCCGGAATGCAGTCGAGAACAGGCGATCTCCAAGTGCGGTGGCACGATCCCGGCCGGAACTGGCGAAAACGGTCGGCAGCCCTCGTCTCAGAGGAGCCCGGTCGAGAACATCGTCATGGACGAGGCTCGCCATGTGAATCAGCTCGACAGCGATCCCTGCCCGGACCGCCTTTGCCCCGGCCAGAGGACCGGCACAGAGCAGGACCAGCATCGGACGCATCCTCTTGCCCCCGGCCTTCAACGTGCGGACGGCATCGTCGGCCAGCTCGCCGTCTCCCCGGACCGCGGCCAGAAGGCCCTGTTCAACTTCGGTCATGCGGGCCGGCAACCAGACACCGGCGGCATCGGTTACGGCAGTGACCGGCTCGGGCAAAGAGCGGTTCGGGGGAGTATCCCCGGAGGCTGCGTTCACCGGACCCCGGAGTGAAGGGCGATGATCCCTCCTGCCATCAGGGTCCAGCGGATGTGCCGGAAACCGGCATCGTCCATGCGTCCGGCAAGGGTTTCGGCATCGGGGAAGCTCCGCACCGATTGCGGCAGGTAGGTGTAGGCCGAAGAGTCGCCTGCGAGCTTTCCAAGCTGGGGCACGATCCGGTCAAACCAGAGTCCGAAGAAGCCGGCCAGCGGCTGACGGCGAGGCTGCGTGATTTCAAGGATTACCAGCCGGCCGCCCGGAACCAGGACCCGCCTCATCTCGTTGATTCCCTTGTCCAGGTCGGCCAGGTTGCGGGCACCAAAAGCGATCGTGACCGCATCGAAGCTGTCGTCTTCAAAGGGGAGATCGAGCGCATCCGCCCATTTGAACTGTGCCTGCCGAAGACCTTCTTTTTTGGCTTTCTCAAGCGCCAGGTCCAGCATCGGCCTTGAAAAGTCGGCGCCAATCACTTGCCCCTCCGGACCGACCTTTTCCGCCAGCATCAAAGCGAGGTCACCGGTTCCGCAGCAAAGATCAAGGGCCTTCATGCCTGGTTCAAGCCGTGCCCGTTCTGTGGCACGTGCCCGCCAGCTCTGATCCAGCCCGGCGGTCATGACCCGGTTCATGCGGTCATAGACACCGCTGATCCGGTCGAACATCGAGTTGACCTCACCGGCGAACTCCTGGTCACCCCGGCGCGGAGGTGCCTGGCTCATGTCAATCCTCCTAGTGCTCGGAGCTGAGCGAGGCCAGGTAATCAGCCACCGCGTTCAGGTTCTCTTCCCCGAGACCCTGGAACGAAGGCATGATGCCGGGGCCGACAGCCA
>JAGQUU010000122.1 GCA_020438345.1 Solirubrobacterales bacterium
ACTTCGATACCGATGAGGATCGCCAGTCCGGACATCCGCGGGGTCGGGGAGGTGTGCTGGCTGCGTGGCCCCGGTTCATCGATCGCTCCGGCACTTCGCGCAACCCATTCCGCCGGCCGTACCAGCACCAGAGTGACCAGAGCCGCCGTGAGGAAGGCCCAGACGGCATCGATCCCTTCAACCATGCCAGAACAATAAATGGCGATCCGGTCTTAGCCGGATCGCAACAGAAACCCGCCGACCCACAGGGACAAATAATGGACGGGTCGGCTCCGTCCGTGGCGGGGTCCGGCCCGCCCTCCCGTTTCAACCCGCCCCTCCCACCGGAACCAATTGATGGTTGGGAGGGACTCCGGCCCAGGTAGTCCGTGGTGATACCGACCGGCCTTCGATTGCTCCTTCATCAATGAGCTTGAAATTTCCGCCATATAACGCTCGAAACTTTAATCTCAGTACAAATCAGGCCAAGGCCTCAAGCATTCCCTTGACCAGGAGTTCCGGGTCGCGGGGATTGCGGGGGCCCGTTACACCGGCTCGCTTGGCCAACTCGAGCCCTTCCGCGCTTTCCAGTAACTGGAGCCGGCCATCGGCGATCAGCGCCTCGTCCACCCCTCCCATCTTGCCGGCGAAGGTCGTGAAGACCGGCGTACCGAGAGCGACGGCCTCACGATTCATCGTGCCGCCGGCGCTGACCACAAGATCGGCGAAAGCGATCAGGCTCTGGGCGTCCACCGCCGCTTCTGGCACGATCAGGTTCGGCGAGTTCCTGGCCCGCGCCCGCTCTCGCTGCCCGGCAGTCCTGGGAATGATCACAGCAGTAACCCCTGCTGCCTGCGCCAGACGATCAATCACCTCTTCGTAAAGCGGATTGTCGGCGTGGTAGGCAGCCGTTTCCGGCGGAGGCCGGACTATCACGAGGATTCGTGTGAGGTCAACCCCGAGGTCCTCCGGAACCGATGGGTCAGGCACGAAATCCGCCAGGTAGTAGTCCTCTTTGAGCCCCGGAAAGCGGACCAGCTTCTCTTCCTTCGCCCCCGCCTTGGTCAGGCGGTCGACCGGGATCGAATCCGGTACCAGAACCCGTTTCGCTACCCGCCAGGCGATCTTGCGCTGAAGACCGGCGTATTCGTAATCCTGCATCTGCGCCGAGGGAATGGCGAAGCTCCGCGAAATCACAGCCAGGTCAACCGATCCGTGCGCGATCGCGAGGTCGGGCCGAAACGACCAGACCGGACGGGCGAGCCTGGCCGACCGGCCAGCCAGTGCCATCCCCTTGCCAAGCTTTCCGGCGCCACCATGCCGTCCGACCACCACATGGGAAATACCGAGCCGTTCCAGGTTGCCGACCGTCTCCCCGTTCTCACGAGCGGTCACCAGCACTTCAGCTCCGTGCTCCTGAAAGCGTTCGATTACCGGCCGGAGAACGATCGGATGGGCCGCAGCCGTGCAGTCGAACCAGGCTTTCACCCGAGACCGGGGTAGAGCGGGTACTTGTCCATGAGCACCTGGCTATGGGCAACAAGCGACTGTCGCGCTGCCTCGAAGTCCGGACCGAGAGCAGCGCTGATGATCGAGGCGATCTCGCCCATGTCTTCGGGCTGGAAACCTCTTGTGGTCAAAGCCGGAGTGCCGATGCGCAGACCGGAGGGATTCATTGGCGGCCGCTCGTCAAAGGGAATCGCGTTGCGGTTGACGGTGATGCCGACCTGGTCGAGGCGATCCTCACCGGTCTGGCCGTCGAGTCCGGTCGATGTGAGATCGACCAGAACAAGATGGACATCGGTGCCGCCGGTCAGAACGTCGATACCACCCTCGATCAGTCCGGCGGCCAGGGCCCTCGCATTGGCCACCGTGCGGCGCTGGCGCTCGGCAAAGGCGTCGGTAGAGGCGATCCCGAGGGCAACGGCCTTGGCCGCGATCACATGCATTAGCGGTCCGCCCTGCTGGCCCGGGAATACGGCACGATTGACGTCGGCTTTGAGTTCTTCCTTGCTGAGGATCATGCCGCTGCGGGGGCCGCCGAGGGTCTTGTGGATGGTAGTTGTGACCACATCGGCATATGGCACCGGATTGGGATGCTCACCGGCTGCGACAAGACCGGCAAAGTGGGCCATGTCAACCATCAGCTTCGCGTCAACCGCATCAGCTATCTCACGGAAAGCGGCGAAGTCGAGCTGACGCGGGTAGGCCGACCAGCCGGCGACGATCAGGTCCGGTTTGTTCTCCTCGGCCAGGCGGCCGACCTCTTCCATGTCAACCTGAAGGTCTTCCTTTGACACGTGGTAGGGCACCACGTTGTAGAGCTTGCCGGAAACGTTGAGCTTCATCCCGTGGCTGAGGTGGCCACCATGATCGAGCGCCAGGCCCATGATCGTGTCACCGGGCTCGATCAAAGCCATGTACGCGGCGTTGTTCGCCTGGGCGCCTGAATGCGGCTGGACATTTGCGTGCCCCGCGCCGAAGAGATCCATCGCCCGGTCGATCGCCAGCTGCTCGACGATGTCAACCTGCTCGCAACCCCCGTAGTAGCGTCGGCCGGGGTAGCCCTCCGCATATTTGTTGGTCAGCACCGAACCGGCTGCCTCCAGAACCGCCCGGGGAACGAAATTCTCCGAAGCGATCATCTCGAGCGTGTTGCGCTGACGGTCCAGTTCGCCACCGATTGCTTCGGCAACAGCAGGGTCGACTTCGGCGAGGCTGGCGTCAAGCAACTCTTCGGAAACGGTGCTCATCTTCGGGTAAAACCTTTCTTTGACGGGAAAATTGAGGGTAGCAACGGTGCCGGTCCGGGAACCGTGCCGGAATCGGCGCCAGCCTTATATTTCGCCGCGTTCAACTTCGGATATCTCGCCAACCCGACGGGCGTGACGGCCCCCGTCGAAACCGGTGGAAAGGAACGCCTCCACGATCGGCCGGGCCTGGTCCGGGTCCAGTCTCGCGCCGGAGAGCGTCACCACATTGGCATCGTTGTGCCTGCGGCTCATTTCCGCCTCGGCCGGATCGTGGGCGTTGACAGCCCTGATCCCGTCAACCTTGTTGGCAACGATTGAAACCCCTACCCCGGACCCACAGACGATCACGCCTTTCTCGGCATCACCACCCGCCACAAGTTCGGCCGCCCTGGCGGCGAAAGGCGGGTAATCCGTCGATTCAACCGAGTGGGTGCCTACATCCTGGACTTCATGCCCCTCGGCCTCGAGTTGTGATTTGACCGCTTCTTTCAGCTCGAATCCGGCGTGATCTGATCCCATCGCGATTTTCATGCCGCGAGCCTAGATGATCGGGAGGCAAAGGTGATCTCGAACTGCCCCGTTCAGACCCGGCGACCTGCTCTACCATTCCGCTGTGCGCAAACTGACTTTGGCCACCATTGCCGCGGCATTTTCCGCCGTCACAATCGTCGTCTTCGGCCTGCCCGGCAGTCCGGCCACGGGAGCGTTCGACCCTGACCGCCCGAACGGGGTCGAGGATCCCTGTCGCAATGTGCAGACAGCAAAGAAGCTGCTCTGCCCGGACTTGCGGATCGCGAGACCATCCGAGATGTACCTCGACCGAAAGGTGGTACCGGGACGGGTTGTGCTCCGCGCGACCAATGACATTCGCAGCCGCGGCCAGGGGCCTATGGAGATTCGAGGTCATCGTGACCACACCTTCTCGATGAATGTGACCCAGGCGATTCAGCGCCGGGCCGGCGGCTATGCGCTTTACCCGACCCAGGCCCGCCTGCGGTTCTTCACGGTCGGCTATCGCTGGGGAGGTTCTTACTGGAAGGTGCGGGATCCGCTCCACTTCGAGCTCTGGCGGATAGACGAAAAGCGCCGCAGGACCAAGCTGGTCAGGACGGGTCCGAAGCAGTTCTACTGTTTTCGGGACCTCGAACGGACCAACCCCTCTCCGCGTTCCCCGGCCGCCGCGGTCTATCCCGCCTGCAATCAGAACCCGAAGGTTCGCCATGTCACTCTCGGTACGTCGATCGGCTGGTCGGACATCTACCCGTCCACCTACCATCTGCAATGGATCGATGTGACCGGACTCCGCGGCTGCTTCGCGTATGTCCTTCACCTCGACCCGGGCAATGTCCTCTTCGAGCTGGACAAGGAAAACAACGTGTCACAGCGCATAGTCCGCCTCCCCTGGCGAGGCTATCGCCACCGCGGCTGCTGAAAGGCTCTAGCGGCCGAGTGCCGCGATCAGGTCACCCCGGCTCATTCCCCCTTCGCGGAGGATCTCCCATGCTCCGTGCTCGTCGTAGTCGGTGAGGTCGACCACCGTCGAAGGCAAACCGGTGAGCCGGCCGCCATCGATCGCCAGGTCAACCAGCTCACGAACTTCGGGGACCACGCCTTCGAAAACCGAAGGGGACGGCTCGCCACTCAGGTTGGCGCTGGTCTGAAACAGTGGAAATCTCACCCCGGAGAGCGGACCGTCAATTGCCCTGATCCCGAGCCTGGCCCGGTCCTCACGGCAGGCAAGCGGATAGCGATGCCTGGGGTTCGGGACGATCAGAGTCACCGGTCCGGGCAGCAACTTCGCCGCCGCCTCCGAAACTCTCTGGCCAAGATCGCGGATAAGTTCACGCATTGCCAGCGGGGAAAGGTACATCACCGCGGATGACTTGCCGTCGTCGCGCCCCTTTATCTCGTGGATTCGACGGACCGCCTTCCCGTTGAGCGGATCGCAGGCCAGTCCGTAAACCCCGTCGGAAGGGAAGAGTGCAACGCCTCCCTTGCTGATGCATGACTCAAGGGCCTGCCTTGCGGCGTCACCGGCGTTGACACTTGTCGCGACGACTTTCACAGACCGATCATCTCATTCCGGCTCCGGCAGCAGGGGCCTGCGACCGGTCACCACCCGGTCGATCCCGGCCAGATCGAGTCGTACCTCGGTCCTTGGCCAGCCCCCCTCCCGAATCAGTCCGGCCACCCTCTCCCCCTGCCCCTGCCCGACTTCCAGTCCGATCACGGGCGCGCTCACTCCGGCCTTCCCCAGGCCGGCCAGCACCTCCGCAATCACCACGGTTCCGTCCGGCCCGCCAAACGCCAGACTGGATACGCTTTTCATCACTTCGGTACGAATCGTGTCCATATG
>JAGQUU010000123.1 GCA_020438345.1 Solirubrobacterales bacterium
CGATCGAGCCTTGCGTGAATGCCGACCGGGCTGGAGCAATCAGCATCCAGACCGACCACTGCTGCCCGCTCGGCCTGAAGGCAGGTCATTGACCCGGGATCCCCGATACCGGCAACCTCGGTCTCCCTTCCGGTCCGGGTCTGAACTGCGATGGCCCCCTGCCCGGCGGCCGGGGTCATGTGATCGAGCCCAAAAACGAAGGAGGCCTCCTCGCCACGGCCGAGCCGGTCCAGTCCGGCCATGGCGAGAACCAGGCCGTCCACTTCACCCGAATCAAGTTTCGAGAGACGGGTGTCAACGTTTCCGGACATGCTGACCATGACCAGGTCCGGCCTGAGCGCCGAGAGCTGGGCCCGGCGGCGAAGGCTGGAGGTGCCAACGCGAGCCCCTTCCGGGATCTCAATGACCGACCTGCCAGGGCCGATCCAGGCATCGCGGGCATCCGCCCTTCCTGGCACGGCGGCAATGGTGAGGCCGGAGGTCATCTCTCCCGGCAGGTCCTTGGCTGAATGGACCCCGAGGTCTGCCCGGCCGGCGAGGATCGCCTGCTCAACCCCCCGCACAAACCGTTCCTTGTCTCCCGCTCCCGTCTGGTTGTCGACCTCAAGCAGGGCGCCTTCTTCCAGCGACAGAGCCGCGGTGACCAGCCTGGCCTGGGCCAGAGCCAGCGGGCTTGGCCTGGTCGCAACGACCAGGGCTTGGCCGGACCCGCTCAAACTCCGCGCCGGATCGGGGTGACGGTCGCTTCGGTGCCGCCACCCGGGTCAGTGTTCACATCGAGTCCGAACAGTTCACGAACGGTGTTGACCGCCTCATAGGCAGCGTCCGTGCCGGCCATCTCCTTCAGTTTCAGGGTCGGCTCGTGAAGCATGCGCCGGGCCACAGCCCGGGCCACCGCCTCAACCCTTTCCCGGTCATCGGCGTCGAGGTTCATCCAGCGGTCCTCGTTCTCGGCCAGGACCCTCCGCACGATCTCGTCGGCGCGCTCGCGCAGGGCGACAATCGCAGGCAGCACCTCCAGCGAATCAACCCACTGGTCGAAAAGCTCCAGTTCCGCATCGATGATCCGCTCGGCCTTGTGAGCTTCCGCCGCCCGGCTGGCCGCGTTCCTTTCGATCACGACCTGGAGATCGTCGATGTCAAGCGAGGTAATCCCAGCCAGCTCGCGGACCCCAGGATCGATGTCACGGGGAACAGCCAGATCGATCAGGAGCAACGGACGATCGTTGCGGCTCTCCATGACCGGCTCAAGCAATTCACGGTCCAGCAGATGGTGAGGAGAGTTGGTTGCCGACACGACGATGTCCGGGTCGGCCAGATGCTCGGGAAGGTCGGCGATGCGGGCAGCACCGCCATCGAACCGGCGGGCAAGTTCCCGGGCCCGGTCGAAGTGACGATTCGCGATGAAGACAGACTCTGTTCCGGAGGAGGTGAGGGCCTTGGCCACCAGCTCGGAAGTGGTGCCCGCCCCGACGACAAGCGCCCGGCGGTTGGATAGATCGCCCAGGATCCTCCTGGCTTCAGCGACCGCCACCGAAGCGACCGAGACCCCCTTCTCGCTGATCGAGGTCTCGTGCCGGACCTTGCCACCGGCGGCGATCGCCCCGCGGAAGAGCCGGTTGAGCAACGGACCGGAAGCACCCTCGACGAGAGCCAGTTCATGGGCCCGCTTGACCTGTCCCTGAATCTCGGCCTCGCCGATGATCATCGAGTCGAGGCCGGCTGAAACCAGGTAAAGGTGGCGGGCGGCGTCCGGGCCACGAAGCGAGTAAAGGTGGCCGACCAGCTCGGTCGGCCGGATCCCCGCCTGGGCGGACAGGGCCGCGAGAACCTCGGATTCACCAACCACCGGGTCGGGGGCAACCAGGTAGATCTCGGTCCGGTTGCATGTGGAAAGGATGGTTGCTTCGGTCGCCCCGTCGGAACCGGTCAGATCAGCCATCAATCCTGCGGCGCGACCCTCAGGCAGCGCGAGGCGTTCGCGAAGCTCCAGCGGAGCTGTCTTGTGGGAAAGCCCGAGTGCGAGTAGTTCAGACACCGGTCGGCTCTTTGGCCCCGGTCCCGGTTGACCTTGCCTCGTCAGCAGGGACGGGGCTGCGGCCGGATTCGACTTCGCGGGTCAGTTCGGTGATGTCCCGGTTGATGCGCTGGAATTTCGCGCCGAGAATGCCGATGTAGATCAGCATCAGGAGAAAGAAGACGATGTAGGCCGCGAATACGTAGCCGGTTGAATCGTTGGGAACGGCATCGAACATGATTATTGGGACTCCAGGTTGGGGGCGATACGTCGGCCCACTGTTCCGCTCGGCTCGGCATCGCCGCCAAAGCCCTCGGCTTCAAGTGCCCGCCGCAGCTTCGAGACCTGCCCTGAGGTCTCCTTGCCGAGCAGTTCAAGCTTGACCAGGGTGACCCACAGCAGGGCCATGCCGGCCAGACAGACTAGAAACGTGAACAACATCGAACCGGGCAGGCCACCGCTGCTGGTTGCGAAGACCCTTGGGTGGATGAGACTTTCCGCCATCCGGACGGCCATGAAGTTCAGCGGGACGAAGGCCCCCGCGGTTATTGCGAAAACCGAGGCATACCGGGCCTGGCGATCACGATCCTCAATCGCGTAACGGAACGGATAGTAGGTGCAGTACAGGAGAAAGACAATCAGGAAACTAACCAGGGTCGGTTCATCCCAGACCCAGAAATGGCCCCAGGATGCCTTCGCCCAAAGCATCCCCGTGATCAGGGTGGCTACCCCGAAAATCACCGAGAGATGAATGAACACATAGGAGTTCGCGTCATGCCGACGATCGTCTGAACGCAGATGACGGAAGCCCTCGACTCCGCCGGCCATGAACCCGCCGAGCGCAACGACCGCCAGCGGCACATGCAGATAGAAGATCTTCTGCTTGAAGCCCTGGTCCGCATCCATCGGCACCCAGAAGAAGATCAGGACAAAGCCGGCCAGCAGAACCAGCGCCGTGAGAATCGAGAGTTGTTTCAGACCGCGACCCGACATTTCGAATCTGCCCGGTGCCGATCAGTCTTCAAGAAGGAAGTCAAAAACGGCATAACCGACGAGGCAGAAGACCCCATCGTATAGACCGAGAACCAGAAGCCAAGTTCCGAACTTGTCGAATGAGGGTCCTCCGGCGTCAAGTAGAGGCGCCGTGGCACCAGTCGCGGCAATCATCAGCGGCACCACCAGCGGCAGCAAGAGGAGCGGAACCAGCAAGTCCCGGGCCCGTGAATTGACCGCCATCGAGGAGATCAGTGTGCCGAGCGCGGCAAAGCCGATATTGGTGGCAAGCAGGATCACAGCCAGCGGCAAGAGCCCACTCCATTCCGGCAGGAAGAAGACCGCGAAGACCGGCACCACGATTGCTTCCAGGACTACCAGGTAGAGAAAGAGCACCGCTGCCTTGGCGGCGAAAAGCACTGGCCGGTCGACCGGCGCGAGGCGGAAAGCATCAAAGCCACCCTCTTCACGCTCCGGCAGGAAGATCCGGTTGATCCCCAGCACTGCTGCGAACAGCAGGGTGGTCCAGATCACCCCGGAAGCGAGACTGCCCGACAGGGCTGTTCTGTCGAGCCCGAAGCGGAAGATGATGAAGGTGGTCACCGCGAACAGGACCATCGCGGGCAGCGAGCGCATCGTCCGTAGCTCGGTGCGGAGGTCCTTGCCGACTATGGCCCTGAACGCATGCAGAGAGGAGGTCAAGGTGCCACCCCGATCTCAAGTTCAAGTACCTGGTCGGCCTCGGCCCTTGCCTTCCCGGGGTCATGGGAGACGGCGACGCGGGTGACCGGGCTTTCCGCCCGCCAGCCGAGATCAGCGGGCCGGCCGATCAGGGACCGGGCCGCTTCGCGGCCTTCAGGATCAAGGTTCGAATCCGGTTCATCAAGCAGGAGCAGCGACGGGCGATGAAGCACCGCGCGACAGATCGCGATCCGCTGTTTCATCCCTGCCGAGTAGTCGCTGACCCGGTATTCCGCCCTGCGCCTCATGCCAAGCCGTTCGAGGTCAGCGTCGATCCGCCCCGAGGCTTCGTCGTCCGGAATTCCGTACAGGCGGGCCTGGAACTCCAGGTTCTCGCGGCCGGTCAGATCCTCGTAAAGCAGCGGTTCATGGCCAAGGTAGCCGACTTTTCCGCGCAGCTTCCAGGCATCACGAGGAAGATCGGCTCCCAGCACCGAGACCTCACCCCGGCTCGGCCGAAGCAGCGTGGCCAGCACTCTGAGCAAGGTGCTCTTGCCAGAACCGTTCGGTCCGAGCACTGCCAGCGAAGCCCCGGTGGGCAGGTCGAGATCGACCCCGGCCAGTGCCGACCGGTCTCCATAGTCCCGGCCAAGGTCTCTCAGCCAGATCGCTCTTTCAGACCCTTCGGCCATCCGGCGAAGTTTCCCACGGATGCGAAATGCCGAACCACCACCCCCGAAGCGGGACGAACTTTCAGCCCTCAAACCGGTAGCCCGGCCAATCAGAATCCGACTGGCCGGATTGCATTCACCGGGCGACGTTGAACTCGATTACCTCGATCTGACTTTGGCCGTACGAGCCCTTGAATACCGGCCCGTA
>JAGQUU010000124.1 GCA_020438345.1 Solirubrobacterales bacterium
CGAAGATCACCGCGGAGCAATTCATCGAGGAGATCCTGATCGCCAGGCTCGGTGCCGCGGAGGTCTCGGTCGGAGACAATTTCCGCTTCGGCCAGAAAGCAAAGGGCACGCCGGAGATGCTGCGGGGCCGCAGTGAGTTCACAA
Organism: Solirubrobacterales bacterium; assembly: GCA_020438345.1. GTDB lineage: Bacteria > Actinomycetota > Thermoleophilia > Solirubrobacterales > 70-9 > 67-14. The sequence goes on from JAGQUU010000124.1 coordinate 145, forward strand.
CCAGGGTAGAGCCACTGGTCGAAGTGGACGGGGAGACGGTTTCCTCGACGAGGATCCGGGCCCTGATCGCCGCCGGTGAACTGGAGATGGCCCGGAGTTGCCTCGGGGTGCCATTCATGATTGAGGGGGAAGTGGTGGCCGGTGACCAGCGAGGCCGGGAGCTTGGTTTTCCGACTGCGAATATCGTGCCTGACGACCGCTTCGTGCACCCCGGTCACGGGGTCTATGCGGCATTCGCAAACGGTTTGCCCGCAGCAGTCAACATCGGTGTTCGGCCGACTTTCGACACTGGCCGTGGCGTTCTGATCGAGACCCACATCCTCGATGAGGAAGTCGATCTTTACGGCAAGGTCCTGCGAGTAGCCTTCGTTGAGCGTCTCCGGGGCGAGAAGAGATTCGACTCCGTTGATGATCTGGTCGAGGAGATGAATCGCGACGTAGAGAAGACAAGGGCCGTCTGTGGTAGCTTCCATCGGCCGTGAACGGGTCCGCCCGTGACCCGAAACCAAGGATTTTCTGAGAAATGACACTGACCAAAGAGAACAAGGCCGAACTGATCACCAAGTACGGCAAGAGCGATGCTGACACCGGATCGACCGAGGTCCAGGTGGCTCTGCTCACCGAACGGATCAACGATCTGACCGGCCACCTGCGAGAGCACGGCAAGGATCACCACTCCCGCCGTGGTCTTCTGATGATGGTCGGCAAGCGACGTCGCCTGCTGCGGTACCTCGAGCGGACCGACGTGGATCGCTACCGCGCTCTCGTCGCTGATCTCGGCCTCCGCCATTGATCGAAGTCGGAGCCAGGGCTCCGGATTTCAGGCTCGCTGACCACTCCGGTCAGGAAGTGACTCTGTCGGATTTTTCCGGCCGCAGGTTGCTGCTCGCTTTTTACCCCCTGGATTTCAGCCCGGTCTGCTCGGATCAGCTCACCCTGTACCGGCAGATTCAGCCACAGCTTGATTCCGCAAGGGTCACTCTGGTCGGGGTTAGTGTTGATTCCGCCTTCGCACATGCCGCATTCCGTAACCACCTCGATATCGAGATGCCGTTGCTTGCGGACTTCGAACCGAAGGGTGAGGTTGCCGAGGCATACGGCGCTTATCTGGGCGAGGCAGGCCACACGAACCGGTCGCTGGTCCTGATCGATCAGGACGGGGTGGTGGAGTGGGTCCACGAAACGGCAACCCCGCTCGACATCCCCGGGCCGGAGCTGATCGTCGAAGCAATCCAGGCCTGATTCGAAGAGTAGCCCGGGCCTGACCCGCGAATGATCCGGGCCGGGTCCGCGAATGATCCCGGCCTGGCCCACTGAACTTTCGGGTCCGCAACACCAGGGTTGAAGTTTCGGCCAAATAGCGCTCCTTTCTTCACCCTGGATGCCTGGGGCCCCTGGTTTCCCGCTATTTGCGGGCTGCAGGCACTCTTTGGAGCGGGGCCTGTACCCTTGTGGGGATAAGGGAACGACAGTTCTAGAAGACAGATGGCTGCCAACCGGGCAGCCGGAGGAAAAACAAATATTCCTATGAGCATTTTTGAGACGACGCGCGTTGAAGTGCGCGTCGGCGACGCCGACATCTCCTTTGAGACCGGCAAGATCGCCAAGCAGGCCAGCGGTGCCGTCATCGTTCGTTGTGGTGACACCATGGTCCTCTCGACCGCCACAGTGGGCGGCCTTCGTGACGTGGACTTCCTGCCCCTGACCGTTGACATTGAAGAGCGCATGTATGCCGCGGGCAAGATTCCCGGCTCTTTCTTCCGTCGCGAGGCACGTGCCGGCGAGAAGGCCACACTGACCGCCCGGATGATCGACCGTCCGATCCGTCCGCTCTTCCCCAAGGGCTGGCACTACGAGACCCAGCTGGTCACCATCCCGATGTCGGTCGACCACGAGCACCCCTACGACATTCTCGCCATGAATGGCGCCTCGGCAGCCCTGGCGATCTCCGAAATCCCCGTGGCCAAGCATGTTGGCGCGGTTCGCGTTGGCAAGCTCGACGGAGATTTCGTGGTCAACCCGCACGAGGAAGACCACCCGAACCTCGACCTTGACCTGATCGTCGCCGGTACCGATGAAGCCATCCTGATGGTTGAAGCCGGCGCCAACGGTGTCACCGAGGCCGAAGTTCTCGACGCACTCGATATCGCCCATGGTGAAATCAAGAAGATCACCGCGGCGATCGAGGAACTGCGCCAGAAGATCGGCAAGGAAAAGCTCGTGATCGAGTCTCCCGAGATCGACGAGAGTCTGCTCTCCGAGATCCGCGCCTCGCATGGTCAGGCTCTGGTTGACGCGATTGCCACGACCGGCAAGCTCGAACGCTACGAAGCGATCGGCAAGGTCAAGGAAGACGTGGTCGAGCAGTACACCGGCAGCATCGCCGACGAGTTTGAATCGGCTGCCCGCGCTCTTGAAGTCGGCAAGGCATTCGACGCGATCGAGAAAGACACGATCCGCAAGGCGATCGCGGTCGACAAGAAGCGTCCTGATGGTCGCGCCCAGGACGAGATCCGCCCGATCGAATGCGAAGTTGACGTGTCCCCCCGCGTTCACGGCTCGGCGCTCTTCACCCGTGGTGAGACCCAGGTGCTCGGCAACGTCACGCTCGGCACTACCCGCATGGATATGCGGGTCGACGGTCTCGGTCTGGAAACGACCAAGACCTTCTGGCACCACTACAACTTCCCGCCGTTCTCGGTGGGTGAGGCCGGCTTCATGCGCGGTCCGAAGCGCCGTGACATCGGTCATGGTGCTCTCGCCGAGCGCGCTCTGGCTCCCTCGGTTCCGGACCAGGAGGAATTCCCGTATGTAGTCCGGGCGGTATCCGAGACTCTGGAGTCAAACGGCTCGTCGTCGATGGGTTCGGTCTGTGCTTCCTCAATGGCCATGCAGGCCGCCGGAATCCCGGTGAGTTCACCGGTCGCCGGTGTCGCCATGGGCCTGATCAAAGAAGGCGACGACTACATCGTCCTGACCGACATCGCCGGTGTGGAAGACCACCTCGGTGACATGGACTTCAAGGTCGCGGGTTCGAGGGACGGCATCAACGCCCTCCAGATGGACATCAAGATCACCGGAGTCACTTTCGAGATCCTGACCGATGCTCTCGAGCAGGCCCGCAAGGGTCGGCTGTTCATTCTCGACAAGATGGCCGAGGCGATCGACGGAGCCCGCGAGCAGCTTTCACCTCATGCCCCGCGGATCGAATCGATCAAGATCGACCAGGAAAAGATCGGCGCGGTCATCGGCAAGGGTGGCGAAACGATCCGTGGTCTCTGCGAGGAGTTCGAGGCCGAGATCGACGTCGAAGATGACGGCACGATCCGGATCTACGCGCCGACCGGGACCCAGGTCGAGGAGGCGGTCGCCCGCATCCAGTCAATGACCAAGGAAGCCGAAGTCGGGGACCGCTACACCGCGGCCAAGGTCGTGAAGACCACCACCTTCGGTGCTTTCGTCGAACTGACCAAGGGCACCGACGGACTGCTCCACATCTCGAACGTCAAGCCCGGTGGTCGGGTCGAGACAGTCGAAGAGGTGCTCGAACAGGGCCAGGAGATCGACGTGACCGTGGCCGAAGTGGACCGCGAGCGAGGCCGTATAGGCCTGCGCATGACCGACGATCCGGCAATCGCGGGCAAGAGCCCCGAGGAGATCGCGGCACTCGCTTCCAGTGGCGGTGGTGGCGGACGCGGCGGCCGTGAAGGCGGCGGCCGGGGCGGCGACCGTGAAGGTGGACGCCGCCGCCGCGACCGTGGCGACCGGGACCGTCGCTAGGTCGTTGCGTCGAGTCACAAGGTTCCGCCGCGAGGCCACGCATAGATGAGCACTGAAGAACCGCGCCTTTCGGAGACCGCTGCCGGCATCCGGGTGATCACCGAGGTTGTGCCCTCGGTGCGCTCGGTTGCCCTCGGCCTCTGGGTCAGGACAGGTTCACGTGACGAGACCCCCGCTCAGGCGGGGGTCTCTCACTTTCTGGAGCATCTGCTCTTCAAGGGGACGCCGAACTACTCGGCGATCGAGATCTCGGAGCGCTTCGATGGCCTGGGAGCTTCGTTCAATGCTGCGACCGGCAAGGAGACCACCCATCTTCATGCCCGGTTTCTTGATGAGCACACCGATGATGTTTTCGGTCTGCTCGGCGAGATGCTGCTGGAATCGACCTTCCCCGACATCGATTCTGAACGGGATGTGGTCCTTGAGGAAATCGCGATGTACGAAGACGAGCCTTCGGACCGGGTTCATGATTACCTGGCCGATGCGATTTTCGGCGACACTCCGCTGGGGCGCCGGATCCTCGGGAGGGCCGATGTGATCGCGAACATTCCGGTCCCGGACATCGCCAGGTATCACCGCGCCCGTTACACGGCCGGAAATCTGGTCGTTGCGGCTGCCGGCAACGTTGACCATGACGAGATCCACGCTCTGGCTGAAGCGTTGAAGCCCGAGGGAGGAAGTGGTGAAGAGACCCTGGTCCCGGAGCAACCCCCCGCTGGGGGACGGCTCGAGTTCGCAGTCAAGGACACCGAGCAGTATCACGTCTGTATCGGCGCCCCGGGCATCAATCGGGCCGATGAACGGCGTTTCACGCTGGCCGTTCTCGACTCCATCCTGGGGGGTTCGAGTTCGTCCCGGCTCTTCATCGAGGTTCGTGAGAAGCGGGGACTCGCGTATTCGGTCGGCACATACTCGGAGCAGTTCACCGACACCGGTGTTGTCGCGACATACGTCGGCACCCGTGAAGACAATGTGGAGGAGGCATGTGAGGTAATCGGCCGGGAACTGAAGAAGATCCAGTCCGGACCGGTGACTTCCGACGAACTCGACCGGGCCAGGGAACATGTCAAGGGGAGGCTGGTTCTTTCCGGCGAATCCACTGCTGCCCGGATGGCACGGATAGCGCGTTCCACCCTGCATGACATTCCCCTGCTCAGCCTTGACGAGATGCTCGCGAAGGTTGATGCTGTCACGGTGGAGGACGTCTCGGAACTCGCAAGTGAGCTTTTCGGCGAAACAGCCCTTTCCGCCGCGGCGGTTGGGCGGGACGAAGACCGCTTCCGATCTGCGATCCAGCCGGTCAGTGAGGTCCTTGGCGCATGATCAGGGTGGGCGTTGCCGGCGCCGCGGGTCGCATGGGTGCCACAGTCTGTGCGGCAGTCGAAGATGCGGAAGGGATGGAGATTGCCGGGAAGGCTGATCCGGCACTCGGGACTGAACTGGCTGAGATCCTGGACGAGGTCGATGTGGTGGTCGAATTCACGACCCCCGGTACTTCGCTTGAAAATTCGATCGCCTGCCTCGAGGCGGGGGTTCACGTGGTGGTCGGCGCGACCGGCTTCGGCCTGGACGCCTTGAAGGATGCGGCCGAGAACTCAGGGACCGGAGCCAACTGCTTCGTCGCCCCGAACTTTGCGATCGGCGCCGTTCTTCTGATGGAACTGGCCCAAAGGGCCGCGAGGCACATGCCGGAATGCGAAATTATCGAGCTTCACCACGACCGCAAGCTCGACGCTCCTTCCGGCACCGCGAAACGGACCGAGGAGCTGATTGCCGCGGCCGGCGGTCACGTCCACGAGCCGATTCACTCGGTCCGGCTGCCGGGGCTGGTCGCCCACCAGGAAGTTCTTTTCGGCGGGACAGGGCAAACGCTTTCGATCCGCCACGACAGCATCGACCGCTCCTCGTTCATGCCCGGAGTGGTGCTCTCTGTGCGCAAGGTCCCCCAACTCGAAGACCGGTTCACGGTCGGACTGGAGAAGCTTCTAGATGACTGATGTCGTAACTCTCGACGCAACTGCCCAGGCGGAACTGGTCACGAAAGGCGAAGTTTCACCGGCCGAGCTGGTTGCCGCTGCGATCGAGCGTGCTGAAAGGCTTAATCCGCAGTTGAACGCGATCTGTTCGCCGCTTTTCGAGGAAGCACAGAAAGCAGCGTCGGGTGACCTGCCGGATGGACCTTTCAAAGGGGTGCCTTTTCTGTTCAAGGACCTCGGGGCGGGCCTGGCCGGCCAGCCGATGCATATGGGCAACCGGGTTCTGAAGGAAATCGGGATGAAGATGCCCTACGACACCTATCTGGGAGGCCGTTTCCGCGATGCCGGACTGGTCACCCTCGGTCGCGCATCGACCCCGGAGTTCGGCATTCTCCCGACCACCGAGCCGGAACTGAACGACGGACCGACCAGAAACCCCTGGGATACCTCCAGGTCCAGCGGCGGCTCATCAGGTGGTTCCGCGGCGGCGGTGGCGTCCGGCATCGTTCCGATCGCTCATGCATCCGACGGCGGCGGATCTATCCGCATCCCGGCCAGTGAATGTGGCCTGGTTGGTCTCAAAGCCACGCGAGCCAGGATCTCCTCGGGTCCGGTCCTGGGCGATTCGATGTCCGGGTTGACAACCGAGCTGGCTGTCGCCCATTCGGTTCGCGATATCGCGACCCTGCTCGACTGGGTTCAGGGTCCACAGCCCGGTGATCCGTATGGATGCCCGGACCCGAACCGGCCTTACGCCCAGGAAGTCGACGCCGGCACCCAGCCAATGAAGATTGCATTGTTGACTGAATCGCCGACCGGTGATTCGCTGCAGCCGGCAGTGGTTGAGGCAGCCCGCGAAACCGCGAAGAAACTCGAAGACCTGGGTCATGAAGTGACCGAGCTGGAACTGCCGAGCGCGGGCGAGCCTGAGGACCTGTACCTGACCTTTATAACCCGCTGGGCAGCTGGGATGAGTCAGACTGCTGACACGGTTGGCATGATCATCGGCCGACCCCTCACGGTCGATGATGTTGAGCCACTGACCTGGTCCCTGATCGAGAAGGGCAGGACAGAAGGTGGTGCCGCGTACCTGGCCGCGATCGCGCAACATCAGCTGATCGGCCGGTTGATCGCCGGAACCCAGGAAGCCGGGCA
>JAGQUU010000125.1 GCA_020438345.1 Solirubrobacterales bacterium
ACGGGGTTCGGCGTGACCTTGAGTTGACCGACCTCCATCGCTTCCCCCGTGGCACGGTTTCGTTGGAATACACCGTCAAACGGTGAGTACCGTCGAACCCTGCGAGGCGCCGCTGCGGATCGCATCGAGGGCCTGGTCCGCCGCTTCGAGAGGCAGGGTTTCAACCAGTGGCTCCACCCCATGCCTGGCCGCCAGGTCAAGCAGGGCGACACCATCTGACCTGGTCAGGTTGGCGACTGAATGAAGGCTCCGCTCCTCCCAGAGCATCTCGTACGGAAAGGAGGGGATGTCACTCATGTGAATTCCCGCGCTGACGATCCGGGCTCCGCGCTCACTCGCTTTCAGGGCGTCGATCATCAACGAGCCAACCGAAGCGAAGACGATTGCCGCATCCAGCGGCTCGGGCGGCAGCTCATCTGATCCGCCAGCCCATTCAGCGCCGAGCGAGCGGGCGAAATCCTGGCCAGCCGAGTCACCCGGTCGGGTAAACGCGAAGACGCGTCTTCCTTCGCCTGCGGCGAGCTGACAGAGAATGTGGGCGGAAGAACCGAACCCGTAGAGGCCAAGCCGCTCACCATCACCGGCGATCGAAAGCGCCCTGTATCCGATCATTCCGGCACAAAGCAGCGGTGCGACATGGATGTCATCGATTGCGTCCGGGAGCGGGAAACAGAACCGCTCGTCCGCCACTGCGAATTCCGCGAACCCGCCGTCAATGTCGTAGCCGGTGAAGCGGGCGTTCTCGCAAAGGTTCTCGCGGCCATCCCGGCAGAACCTGCATTGACCGTCGGTCCAGCCCAGCCAGGGCACGCCGACCCGCGCTCCGGGGCTGAAACGTCCGGTGCCTGCCCCGGATTCGGCCACCGTGCCGACTATCTGGTGACCCGGGACCAGCGGCAGTTTCGGTTCGGTCAGGTCGGCATCCACTATGTGAAGGTCGGTCCGGCAAACCCCGCAGGTCGAAACGCGGATCAGGACCTGTCCCGGAGCGGGCTCAGGAACCGGCAGGTCACGGGGCTGAAGCTTGCCCGGCAGGGTTTCCAGAACCATGGCGCGCATCATCCGGACCTCCCTCTTCAGGTCGTGGCAGGCCCGGCCAGATTAGTGACCAGGTCCGGTGGTGGTGAACTGACCGGGTCGGGAAATTCCTGGATGATCTCGTATGAAGTATTGCGCTGGGCGGCGTTGCGACCGGCCCGATGAGCCGCATCAACCAGTTCCTCCGCCTCGAGCCGCACCCCGTGCTGGGAACCAGCCATCCTGGAAATGCTTTCCTCCATCAGGGTTCCGCCGAGGTCGTTGACTCCCCAGTTGAGCGCTTCTGTCGCTCCGTCGAGGCCCATTTTCACCCAGCTGGCCTGAAGGTTGGTGATTGACCGTCCAAGCGCAAGGCGGAAGGCTGCGGTGTGCTTCAGGTTTTCCTCGATGGAGATCTCCTCGACTCCGTGGGTGCGCCCGAGAAGCGTGTTGAAGGGAATGAAACTCAATGGCACGAACTCGGTGATCCCGCCGGTGCGTTCCTGGAGGTTCCGGATCACCTTCATGTGACGGGCCAGTTCGCGTGGCTCTTCGATATGCCCGAACATCACGGTGGACGTCGATTTCAGGCCCGCGCGATGGGAAGCTTCGATGATCTCGACCCAGCGGTCGGCCGGCAGTTTGTTCGGCGAAATCCGCTGGCGAACCCCGTCGTCCAGGACTTCCGCGGCGGTGCCCGGGGTCGAGCCCAGCCCGCAGTCGATCAGGTAGGCGAAAACCTCTTCCGGAGACAACCCCGAGGTTTCGCACATGTGATTGATCTCCATGGGCGAGTAGGCGTGAAGATGAATCTCCGGGGCAACCGACTTGGCCAGCTTCAGCCAGCGTCCGTATGCCTCGAGGTCGAGTTCCGGATGGATTCCTCCCTGCATGCAGAGTTCGGTCGCGCCGAACTCGACTGCCTCTTCGACCCGGCCCCTGAACTCTTCCTCGGTTGACTCATAGGCATCAGGCGAGCGACGACCCTGGCCGAAGCCGCAGAAAGCGCAGCCGACCGTGCAGATGTTGGTGAAGTTGATGTTCCGGTTGACCACGAAAGTGGCCGTGTCACCGGCCAGGTCGTGACGCAACCTGTCGGCGGCGATCCGCATCGACTCGATCACCTCGGGCCTTGTTTCAGCGAAGAGAGCGGTCAGCTCATCTTCACTGAGCGGTTCGCCCTCCCCGCCCTTGGCGATCGCCTCGATCGCCAGTCCGGGGTCGATTTCCTCTTCGCTGACCCGGCCCGAACCGAGCCGCGGGATGAAGCTCCAGAACCTGAGTTTGATCACGTCGAGGACGCCCTGTTCCATCCATTCGGCGTTCATGTACTGGGGATAGACGCAGAGCCTTTCCGTCAGGGCGTAGCCGAGCGGCTGGAGTTCTTTGCGGACCTGATGGGGGCTCGGGAAGGGGTGTTCGGGTGAAATGTGGTCGCCGTTTGCGGACAGCCCACCAAGGTCGGTCGCCCCGGCCTCGACCAGTCCGGCCCACCAGTCAGAAAGGTTGGGTGGCACCTGTACTCCCACTCCGGGCATCAGACGGGCGGTTTCCCGGATCAGGTGCTTCAGATCTTCGATCGTCACCGCACAGGCCCAGTCCGGCAGGGGAATCGAAGGACGGCCCGAATCTCCCTGGTCCGGCCCGGTGCCTTCACGGACCTGCCCGGTATCTGCCTCATCCACCACGCCGCTGTCCAGACCTACCTTCACGTCTGATTCCCGCCAGCGACGGTCGGAAGCCTCAGCAGCTATTTCGGCGGGCTCCTGCCCGTAGTAGCGGGGGTGGGGCACGAAGTTCTGGATGATCACTTCCTGAATGTGACCGTACTTGCGATGCAATTCGGCCAGCTTCTCCAGCGACTCGATGCGCTCTTCCGGTGTCTCGCCAATCCCGACAAGGATGCCGGTCGTGAAGGGGATTTTCAGACGACCGGCGGCCTCGATCGTCTTCAGGCGGTGGGCCGGATGTTTGGTCGGCGAGCCAGCGTGAACGGTCTTCATCAGACGTTCCGAAGCCGATTCAAGCATCAGGCCCTGGGAAGCGGTCACTTCTCGCAGACGGGCGAGGTCTGATGCCCCGATCGCCCCGATATTCGTATGCGGCAGGATCCCCCGCTCCAATGCCCGCTCGCATGCCCAGATCACATACGAAGTGAAATCCTCATGTCCCCAGGAGCGAAGCTGCTCCTTCACGACCGGGTTCACTTCCGGCTTCTCGCCTGTCAGGAACAGCAGTTCCTTCGCCCTCTTCTTCACCGCTTCGTCCAGCATGCGCTCGACATCGTCCGGTGGGTGGATATGCGCCTGATGAGTGGCGAACGCGCAGTATTTGCAGTAGCACTGACAGGTTCTCGACAGGGAGATCGTGTAATTGCGAGAAAAGGTGACCCGGCGCATCTGGTGATTCAACCTACCGCAGTGAAACCTCCCATTAGGCTGTAGGCAGTTCCTTCCAACGGCCCATTACAAGGAGAGGTGATGAGAAACACCGCGAAACTACTGGTCCTACCGCTCGCGATTGGCGCCCTGCTGGTCGGTTGCGGCAGTGACGATTCATCGGACGATACGTCCAGCACAACAACCAACCAGACCGAACAACCGGCCGGAGGCAGCAACACCGGCGGCGATTCAAGCAATGCCGGCAAGGCCCAGGTGCTCGCCCTGGCTGCCGATCCTTCGGGGGCGCTGGCCTATGAGGAGACCGAGCTGTCAGCCAACGCCGGCAAGGTGACGGTCGACTTCACCAACGATTCCCCGGTCGCGCACGATGCCGTCTTTAACGACGCCGACGGCAACGAGGTGGGCCGCACACCGGTGATCACCGGTGAGAGCACGGTTGCCGAGTTTGAGGTCAAACCAGGTGACTACACGTTCTACTGCTCCCTGCCCGGTCACGAAGAAGCAGGAATGAAGGGAACCCTGACCGTCAAGTAGCGACGATCGCCGGTATTTCTGAGTATCCCGGAGCCGTTTCGGCTCCGGGATACTTTCTGCCTTCAATGCTTGAGCGACATCCCATCCAGAAGCTCACCGCGATCTTCACCGGCGGCGCTGTCGGAGCACTGATCCGGGTCGGTCTCTCGGAATCATTCCCGCACTCGGTAGCTGCCTGGCCCTGGCCGACTTTTGTGGTCAACATAACCGGCGCCTTCCTGATCGGCTATCTCTTCGCTGCTTTCCGGGATCGCCCACCCGGTCAGATCCACCACCCCTTTCTCGCAATCGGGATTTGCGGCACCCTGACTACATTTTCCACGATGCAGCTCGAGCTTTTCAACATGCTTGAAATGGGTGAAACTGCGCTCGCTGGTCTTTACCTGACCGCCAGTCTCTTGATCGGATACTTCGCACTGCGGCTTGGTATTGCTGTCGAAACCCTCCGTCGGGGGACCAGCAATTGAGCCTCACAGGCTGGGTGCTTATTGGAGCTGCGGGAGGGCTCGCAGCTGTTTTCCGCTACCTGCTCGACGCCGAGATCGCCCGCCTGGCCAATTCCCCGTTCCCGATCGGCATCCTGGCCGTGAACCTAACCGGTGCTCTGCTGGTCGGCCTGGCCGCCGGCAGCACCCTTAGTGGCCAGACCCTGACAATCGTTGCTGGCGGATTGATCGGATCGTTCACCACCTTTTCGACCTGGATCCTCGATACCCACAAGCTCGCGCTCCTCGACCAGATGAGGCTGGCGTGGCTCAACATCGCCGTCTCTACCGTTGCCGGTCTGGCTGCTGTCGTATTGGGCCACGCAATCGCCGTGTAGCCAGCCGTTGCTGCGATTTGCGACATGACTCACAGCCGCAACTCGCAGCAGCCCCAACAAGAAAGGGCGGCCCGCCTGGGCCGCCCTTTCGACGTTCAGTTCAGCTCGGAACTGAAGACAGTTCAGGC
>JAGQUU010000126.1 GCA_020438345.1 Solirubrobacterales bacterium
CACTCGAGGCACAGTCGAACCAGACCTATGACCCGACCAGTCTCGGTGTCTTCGCTTCCGAGATGAAGAAACTTCAACGGACCGTGCCGGGCAAATGCCCCGTCTTCGACACCAGCAAACTGGTTCTGCTCGCCCTGAGGACCGGGCAGCCAGCGAATTTCGACTTCACCAACTTCGCGGAAGGATTCTCCGTTTTCAATACCCGGGCCGAGGACGGCAATGGCGCCGGCAACAAGGCAGGCTGCCCGGTCGTCGGCCGTCGCCCGACCGGATTCCCGTTTTCGATGATCGCGGTTCCCGGAACCCTTCAGGGCAGGTCCTGGACCAACGAAGGGTTCGAGATCGACGGTCCCGGCATGTCCCCGGGCGAGGAAGGCAGCCTCGACGGCTACCTCAAACGAAGCTCCGATGACCCGGCCCTGCCGGCGGCAAGCCGTTCCTTCACTTTCCAGACCTCGCTCGCCTTTGACACCCGGAACGCAACCGGTGGCGGCCGCTCTGAATTCGTGATCGGCACCTCGGCGGAGCCGGTCGTCCCGGCCGAGCTGCCGGCGAACACGAACGGGATCGCCGTCTTCAGCTTCGACCCGGTCAACCCCGAGGCCACCCTGACCCGCGAGACATTCATCGGCCAGAGTGAAGCCGAGGGAGAATTGGGCACCGGTCTCGACTGGGCCCAACTCGACGCGACCCTGAAGGGCATCGGAGACAGAAAGGGCATTGGTCTGACCTCGAACGGCCAGATCGGCGGCTTTACCGCAGAGCCGAAAGCAGCCAGCTTCCCTGCCGTGCTGGAGGATCTCGAACTCTTCTACGGAGCCAACAGCGACACATTCGCCCGGGCCGTCAACCAGAAGGACGGCAAGGGCACCTACTCGATGATCGCTGTCCCACCTCTCCGGGGTATCGGTGGCGCCGTTTTCCAGGCCGGTTCGCCGATGTCCCAGGGGGTTCCGGACACGCCCGGCTCACCGGCGGATGAACTCGGTGTGAACATCGGACGGCTGACCGGAACAATCCAGCGTGCCAACAACGGCCGGGTCTTCCCGAGTGACGGTGACGTGTCAGGCAACGAGGTGTCGGTGAGGATGCTGCCGATCGTCTACGCCCCCCAGGTCGACTGGCTCCTGACTCCCGAACCGGAAGTGACCGGCGCGAGCTGCCAGGAAACTGCGGTTGCGTACCTGGCCACCCGGATCGACGGTCTCTTCCCGCGGGGAGCGCCGATCATCTGGAGGAACCCGAACCTGGCCGCTTGCGTCGGTCGCGATCACAACGGTACCGGCGGTCCCCGCCGTGCCGACACTCTCGATTCCGATGCCTGCGCGATCGTCGACCCGCCAGCCACAGGAGCCGACGGCCCGGCGGTCCGTGGCGCTTCAATGACCCTGCGAGCGGCCTATCAATCCCTCGGCACCTCTTTCTCGGAGGCTCAGATCCTCGGGATCACCCGCCCCGCTGACGCACCCTTCACCGAGGCGGATCTGGTCTGCGCCAAGAACCAGGTGATCGACGAACTCTCCGCCCGCGACCAGGTGATGTCCTACATGGACATCCTTCAGAAACCACAGCAGAACCTGCAGGGCCAGACGGTCGTCAACTTCGGCCAGATCGCCGAGAACATCAAGACCAACGCGCTCGCCAAGTACACCCAGAGGCTGAAGGACAACAACTCGTCGACACCCAGCTTCTGGACCAACTTCGCCTTCAGCGCCAGCTTCGCGGTCGGCACCATGGGAGCCTTTTTCGCCCCCGAGGCGTCGACGATCCTTAGTGCGTTCAAGTTCCTGGCGGCCGCCAGCTCCAGTGGCCAGTCGGTCTTCAACGCGATCGACCAGCCGCCGGGAAATCCCACCCGGGACACAAACCAGTATCTGCTGCTGGCCGCACAGCTCGATCAGCAGGCAGTCGAGATCGAGGTTCAGATGCAGCAGGTCCTGAGTGCCCAGCAAAACGGGGTACTCGAAACGATGGGGATCCTGCTCGCGGACCCGCACAAGATGGCTGAGGTGAATGCCAACGCGAAGGGTGAATGGCAGGTCACCGCCCCGGCCCTTCGCGCCGCCCAGGATGCGTACAGCTACCGGGTGATCCAGATGGCCTACCAGGCGTTCTGGCCCCAGATCTATTCCGCCTATCGCTTCAACTACCAGTCGGGTTGCCAGATCACCTTCCCGGGTGGTTCCGGACCGGGTTCCACCCCGATTGTCTACTGCTACGAACCGAGAAATCCGACCATTCCCCGGGGAGGAAGAGTCGGCGACTGGCGCTACCTCACCGTGAGGCCGAGAATCAATCCGGTTTCGCTGACCGAGGCCAACCAGGTCCAGTGCGCTGCGTTCGCTCCATGGTTCCGGGGCGCCCTGGCCGGAAATCAGAAGAACTACGGCGACGCAGATCCGGGCACCCCTGCCGGCCTCGGACGGGGCAATGAGTACCACCCCCAGGCCTCCGTCGCTGCCAAGGGAAGCTCGCCGGACTATTCGGTCTACGGAATGGCCGAAACGGCCAACTCGAACAAGATCGCTGACATCAAGTCCGTGGCCCCGTTCTTCCGGCAGACAGCCGGACCGAACCCCAACGCTGCCGGTTTCTACGCCCCGCTCTTCTGGCAACAGAACATGGCCCACACCAAGCGGGTGCAGTGTCGGGAAGAAGTGCTGACCACCGTGCCTCAGCTCCGGACCGGCTTCCAGGTGACGAACACCACCTCCGGAACGGTCCCCGGCAACAACTTTTATTCCAACCTGACGCCAACCGACATCTGGCCAACCCCTCCGAGGTAGGCGCTGGCCTCCGAGTTTCCGGCGGCGGTGTCCAGGTTGCCTGCTAACGGGCGAAGTAGTTGATCGGATCCCAGCCGGTTATTCCTACGAAGAACACGTAGGCGATACCAAGGCCCAGGATCCAGAACATGATCTCGAAGCAGATCACCGCAACGAAAGCGCAGGCTTGGAACGTGTAGCCGATCACCTTCAGGCTCAAGCCGATTGTCTTCCTGGCCACCCCGATCCGAGGGTCAGGCACCGGCCGGGCAGGTTCTGCTTCTGCCAGCAGTCTCGCGACGACCTGCTCGCCGAGCTGCGAGGGATTGCGACTCAACCAGTCGTCGAGTGCGTTTTCATCGGACATGTCGATGATTTCCGCCCCGCAATCCTCGGCCAGGCGCTTCAGGCAGCGGGAATACCAGTCAAAATCTGCGTCCTGGTTCAGCCTCTCGAATCTCCAAAGTAGCGTCGTCGCAGGTGGAAGAACGAAAGCCATCGGTTTCGCATACTGGGCCCGGAATCCTTCACCATGGACTTCCACCTTTCCCCATGCTGCGACCAGGCCCGTGACCTGGGAGTCCCGGAAGTAGAGGGAAAGGTGCTCACGCTTGGAGGACCACGGGTGGTAGGCGTGGAGACCGCAATCACAATCGGGATCTGGCGCCTGATGTGAACCTTCGTGATTTGCGCAGACCGCTTCGGTTGGTTTGCCGTCCATCTTCCAGTCTTGATACCTGGTAAGCGGGCGAAGTCGCGAAAGCGACAGGTCGGAGTGCCACTGCCTGATCCCGATGATTGTTCCGGCCAGGAACGGGGTCTTCTCCTCGTAAGGGTCCCTGTCACTTGCCGGCTTTCTGCTGAGAAGGGCCAAAGCCGTGCCGGCCTAAAGCTGCTCTGGTTCAGCAACCGGTTGGTGAACGCTACAGCCGGTCACCTGGCAGGAACCTTTTCGGGAGCAGGCTCGGGCCGGGGCTCCGGCAGCGGTTCGGGACTTCGGCGCGGCTCTGCCGGTCGCGGCTCGGTCGGGGCCGGCTCGCGGTCGGGTTGTTCGAGCGGCTCGACGATGATGGTTCGGGTTGGTCCCTTCGGGAAGCCCATGTCTCCTCCTCTAGCGGTTGCCTTGAGAGTCGTCTGGCCCAAACCGATTCTGACATCCGGAGGGCCCGGCGGCAACCAGGTCAGGAGCAGGACCTGCTGGCGAAGACCAGCGTGAACTTCTTGCCGTCGGCCGGAAGGTCGAGCTTGACCTGGCCCTTGCCGGCCTGCCAGGCACCAGCCTTCAGCTTGCTGCCGTTCAGTTTCACGCAGCGAACCCTGAACGGCTGTTTCAGGGTGTTAGTGGCCGCGGTGATTTTCCAGGGCCGGGCCGCTGTGTCGCTGACCTGCAGCTTGAATGACCCCCGGCCTTCGGTCGAGGTGATCCGGCCGTGGTCTTCGAAGCGACCGGTCGATTTGCCGCGGGGGAAGGCGTAGAGGTTACGGGTCTTGCGGTCGGCCAGATGGATGATCGACTCGTTGGTGCCGAAGGAGCTGAGGGTGTCAACGTCCGCATCGAGCATGGTGATTATGCCACCGGCCCGGACCAGGAGGGGGATCTGATCGGTCGGGGCTAGCAGGTCCCGCCAGCCCCCGCCGTTCTTCAGGCTGGCGGTGCCGGCAGTGAATGCGCCGCTGGTCTCTTCGTAGTTGAAAGTTCTCCAGAAGTCGACCCACTTGCCCTTTGGCAGATAGACCTTTCGGGTCGTGGCTCCCGGGGTTATGACCGGGGCGACCAGCAGGTCGCTGCCGAACATGAACTGATCCTCGAGCGCTGTGGCGCGACGGTCCCCGGGGTAGGAGAGCGCCATCGCCCGCATCATCGGCAGACCGGTCTCGCGGTACTCGTCGGCGGCCCCGCTCACATACGGGTAAAGCTGGGTTCGCAACTTCGAGTAGCGGCGCCAATGGCTGATCTGGTCGGGCGCAAGCACCTGAAGCAGGGGCTTGCCCAGGCCATCGGCCTGGTTTCGCATCACCCCGGAAAAAGCCCCGAACTGGACCCAGCGATTGAGCAGCTCCGGGGTGAGAGCGTCGGCGGTGAGCGAGAAGAAGCCGCCGATATCGGAGCCCCAGACCCCGACTCCGGAGAGGCCCATGGTCAGGGCGTTCCGGATCGAATCCCGGAGACCGTCGTAATCCCACGTGGTTGACGGGTCGCCTCCCCAGACAACCGGCGAGCAGGCGGCCGATCCGGTGAAGCCGGACCGGACGAAGCGTGCCACTGGCCTCGGGTGGTTTCGGGTCTGCTCGTAGGCCGCGCAGTGATAGCGCTGGGGGTAACGGTTGTGTTCGACCATGCCCGAGCTGCCGTCGAAGGAGACCGAGTCCGGGGGCGTGTACTCGCCGAAGTCTTCCATCCAGCCGTCATAGCCCTGATCCAGTGCTTCACGAAGTAGCTCGCCGTATGAACCGCGGGCAGCGGGGTTGCTGAAATCGAACTGTCCGACGTGGTAGCTCAGGTAGTTGTACTCGTAAGGATTGCCGTCGCTCTTGCGGGTCATCTCCCCCGAGTTTCCAAGCGTCGTGAAAAGCGGCCGGCTGGTACAGAGCATCGGATTGAAGTACGCGGTGACCGCCAGGCCGTTGTCATGCACGGAGCTGGTGAAGTCACGCTGGGCCTGTTCCTTGCCGGCCTGGTGCTGGCAGGGCAGGTAGTGAAGGTAGGTCTGGAGCAAGGAGGTCGGCACGTCACTGCTACTGAGCGTTTCCAGGGTCGCCGTCGTGTCACCCTTGGGCTGAACCCATGGTCCGAAGAAGAAGGGGGCGGATGCGGGCTGGCGACCGAGCGCTCCACTCTTCCTGCGGACCACGTCGGCCGGGGTCGGGCCGGGGAAAAAGCGCAGGCTGATCGTGTCGGGAGCGGGCGGGTCCGCGGGCTGGCTGGCGAGTCCGTCGACGGTCCTTGTCAGTTCGACCCGCCAACTGTCTTTGCGGTCGGTAGCGAGATGGAAGTAACTCGGATTCGAGTTCTCGACCAACACACCGTAACCCGAGGTAGAAAGCAGCCAGGGAATCGGGAAGTAGGTGTCATCGGCACGTCGGCGCATGCCCCAGCTCGGGACGAAATGCTCGATCACCGGGTATTCCGCCTGCTGGTAGGGACCTTCACCGACCCAGCTTTCAACCACATTGCCGCGCTGGTTCACCGCGTTGGATCGCTCGCCGAATCCGAGGTAGCGTTCGCCGGCCGGTGCCCGGAAACTCATTCCGATCGCCTCGATTCCGGTCCGGGAGCCGATGATCGAAGCGGTCAGCCGGACCGAGCCCTGACTGGCGGGGGAGACGGCCACCTTGAGGTCCCGGGTGTTGTCGGTGGTGGCGACCCGCAGCATCCGGCTCCGACCCTGCTTCCAGCTTTTCTTCACCCGGGTCGCGTGCTTCCAGGCGCCGTCCACCTTGAAACCGAGCCGGCCGACCGGCCCGCTGCCGGTTCCGGGCTGTTCACTCAAGACCGGTTTGCGGCGTTTGTCGTAAAAGTCGAATGTCCATTGCCTGGTTCCGAACACGGCCTTGGCCGGACCGCTCGAAACCGTGTCTTGCTTGCCGGCAGCATCAACCTGGCCGACAGCCACGGCGGAAAAAATGATCCCGGCCACGACAATCGCCAGAGTCACCGATCGGATCACCGCTACTGAATTCCCTGCGAATCCATGCATGCCCGCGACTATACGGGGTAGGGCCCGGCACAGCAGGATGCGTGACCCCCCACACAGGGTTCGCGTCTCGTTGTGCGCTTTAGTCCTCCGGTGGCGGGCTTACTCGCCTCGCTCCTCCCGGCCACGCTTGCGGTTCTTGCGGTGGAAATCGGCCTGGGACATCTTGCGGGCCGAGTTGATGTCCGAATCGGAGCGGAGTTCGATCTGATCGACCATTCCGAGTTCCTCATCGACCTCCAGGATCTGCTGGTCGTTCATCTGGCTTCGATCCAGGTGACCAAGCTGCTGGCGCGATTCCTGCCAGAGCCGGCGGGCTTCGTTGTGATCGCCACGGGCAAGTGCTTCGGAGGCTTCCCGCTTGTTTCGCTGGGCAACCTGGAAGGTGAGTTCGGTAACGACTTCCGGGTTGGCGGTCCGTCCGGCTGCCTCGTCACCCGGGAGTACATTCACATTGATCGGCAAGGTGATCGTCTTGCTTTCCATGGTTTCGGTTTCGACCCATCGCAGTTCCAGTTCGCAAACCTGGGCGAGACCGAGCGCCGCGATGTCAGGAACATCGATTTCGAGAAGCAGCTTGCGTTTCTCCCCGGAAACTAGCTCACCGAGTTCGACCATAAAGCCACCTTTGATCTCCGCGACCGGCAGGTCGTTGAAGAGCTTCACTCCGCTCACATCCCCGGTCGGTCTTACGATCAGGCTGGCCGCCTGGATCACCTGTTCGAGGAGTCCGTCGACTTCCCCCGCAAGGTGGGCCCCGGCTTCGTCTCCGTTTTCGGCGAAGTGGGAGTTGCCGCCGCCTCCACGCGAGATCACGTCAAGCAGGTCTTCGTCATAGCCGTAGCCGATTCCGACCGTCGAAATACTGATCCTGTGTTCGCCCGCCCCTCTGGCGACGCCTTCCAGGGCATCGTGATCGGTTACGCCTTCATTGGCGTGGCCGTCCGATAGCAGGACCAGGGTGGAGCCTCCGTCGCCGCTGACCCTTCCGGCTTCCTGGATTCCCCGCATCAGCCCGGAACTGAGATTGGTCATTCCGCCCGGGTGGATTTGGCGAAGCGCCCCGCGGGCCGCCTTGCCGTCACCGATCGGTCCGGCCGCGATCGGTATGACAACCGAGTCATCGAAAGCGACCAGTCCGAGCTGGTCATCCGGTTGCAGCCGGCCGATCAGGCTGTGGATCGCCTGAAGTGCGGAGATGAGGCTGCCGCCACCCATGGAGCCGCTGCGGTCAAGAACAACCTGGAGGTTCGCCGGGTCCCTCCGGCGTTCACCCTCCAGGACAGGAGCCTCCAGCTCCAGAAGCAGGTGGACCGTCTCCCCGGAGTCAACGGCCACGACATTGAGATCCAGCTTTGCGTCAAGTTCCATGCCCGGAATGTCGGGCGGTCAGGAGGGTTTCTGACAAACCGCTATTCGAAGCCGGCCGGTCCGTTCAACCCGCACCTGCAGCTCACGGCCTCTTTCCCGTCGAGCTCAGGGACCGGTCAGGTGCAGCACCAGGTTGCCGGTCTTGTGGCCGGAATCGATCCGCTCGTAGGCCTCGGTGATCTGCTCTAGTCCATCGAGTTTTTCTGTGACCGGGTCGAGTCGGCCAGATTCGACGAGATCGAGCAGATACTCGAAGTCGGCCGGATCCTCCGGTCCACTGCCCGACCTGACCTTCCCGCCGGGCCGGATGGTCTCACCGAGACTTGCGACCGCCAGCAGCAGCACGCCGTTCTCGCTCAGCAGATCGTTTCCCGACTTCCGGTCGATGTTGCCGACCGTGTCCAGAACCACATCGAAACGTTCGGGCAGCTCCGTGACCGGTGTCTCGCGGTAGTCGACGGTGTGGTCGGCACCCAGCCGCTGAACCAGCTCCAGGTTGCCCGAGCTGCACACTGCCGTTACCGTGGCGCCGAGGTGTCTGGCGACCTGGACCGCCGCGGTTCCGACCGACCCGGAGGCTCCGTTCACCAGGACGGTGCTTCCCTCGTTGATTTCACACTGGTCTCTCAGAAAGTAGATCGCTGTGCTGCCGCCAAAAAGGATCCCGGCCGCATCCGCGTGTGAGACCCCGGCAGGCTTCCGGGCCAGCTTCGCCGCAGGAACCGCAAGGTATTCGGCGTGGGCGCCCATGCGGATTCCGGTCATTCCACAGACTTCGTCGCCCGGGGTGAAGTCGCTTACCTTGGGCCCCGTCTTTTCGACAACCCCGGAGAAGGTGCTGCCCAGAACCTGGCGGCGCGGGCCACGCAAACCGAAGGCCAGCCTCGCCGGGAAAGCGAATCCCCGCGGGAACCTCGCCGCCCGGATCCGGGCATCTCCGGAGGTGACCGCGACAGCCACCACCCGGACCAGCACCTCGGAACTCCCTGGTTC
>JAGQUU010000127.1 GCA_020438345.1 Solirubrobacterales bacterium
CATCAGGGCGAGAAAGCGCGGGACCACAAGGTTCTTGATCGGATCAACGCCGAGCACCTGGAGCGCGTCGAGTTCCTCGCGGATCTTGCGGGCGCCGAGATCGGCCGTGATCGCAGTTCCGGCCACACCGGCGACGACGACAGCGGTCACGAAGGGAGCGAACTCGCGGATCGATGCCAGAACAAAGAAACCACCGAGGCGGTCAAGGGCCCCGAAAAGCGAAAGGAAGTTGGCGGCCTGAAGCCCGGGCGCTCCGAAACCGAAAGCAACGGTTGAAATCAGCAGCGGAAACCAGCAGAGCTGGAGCGCGAACAGGAACTGGCCGATGAACTCGTTGCCGTAGGGATAGGGCGGCTTGACTGCGGACAGCATCGTGCGTCCGGTCAGGATCATCATCTCACCGGTTTCGGTGAAGAATTCCTTCGCGGGCTCGATCGCCTTTTGTACGGTGTCTTTGACCATCTCTCCCGGGCTTTGGCCTCGCGGACGACGCGGGGCCAGCCGCGATCGGGAGTCTATGCGATCCCCCGGCGTGTGTGACCGTCGCCACACGCATGGTATGTTGCGCCCGACTTGAGGGGGACCAGCCTGAGAGCCATGCCACGAACCATCGTCACCCTCGGACTTATTCTGGGTGCGGTTTCGTCTGCCCTCTTCTTCGCGGGCTGCGGCGACAGTGGCGACGGCCAGTTCGCCAACGAAGCGACCGGGGAGTTTCAGGTGGAAGTGATCAACGCCGAGCTCGAACCGGTCCAGACGATCGCCGAGACCTATGACATGACGGTCGCCGTCCGCAATTCAGGGGACGAAACGATCCCGGCGATCAACGTCACGGTTGATCTTCCCGGCCTGGACTCGAATCTGGCTTTCGCCTACGGAAGCCAGCAGCAGGGTCTGGCCATGAACCAGCGCCCCGTCTGGGTGCTGGAAGAGGGGTACCCGAAGCTGGCCGACACCACCGGTCGCGGGGGAGCCACGACCACCAACCGGAGAACTTTCGAATTCGGAGAACTGGATCCTGGAGATACCGCCAACATGGTCTGGCGGTTGACAGCGGTGCGGGCCGGCAACTACAGGCTTGGATTCCAGGTCGGCGCCGGCCTCGGTCCGGACACGACGGCGGTCAACGCAAGCGGCGAAGTTCCGTCCGGAATTCTCCCGGTGAGGATCTCCGACCTGGCCCGCCTCACCGAGATCAACAACCGAGGCGAGGTTGTCCCGCTCAGCCCCGAAGACCAGGCCCGGGTTGAAGACCAGCAGGAACAGCCTGAACCGCTCTATCCCTGAGCTTCGTCGCAACTTGATCGGCTCCGGTGGTTTCATGGTCCAGAAGATGAGATCCGGCCGCTTCCTTCCAGTCGTTGCAGTCACCATCGCCTCCTTCGCTTTCTCGGCGGGTGCACTCGCCTGCGCGAATGACAGCTCTCCCGGCCCTGACCGGGACCAGGCCGGAAGCGGGAGTGCGGAGCGGGCCGTCGACGATGCCGCCGCAAGCGCGAACCTCCGGACCAGGCGGATCGCCCGTTTCGATTCGCCAGTCGAGATCAAGTCCGCGCCCGGATATCCCCGGCTCATGTTCGTGGTTGAACAGCCGGGCCGGATCATGGTCCTCCGGCGTGGACGCAAACTCGCCAGGCCGTTCCTCGACATCCGGTCGAAGGTCCAGCACGGTGGTGAACGCGGACTGCTTTCGGTGGCCTTTCCCCCGGATTACCGCAAGTCCGGACGCTTCTACGTCTATTTCACCGACCACACCGGTGACATCCGCATAGTCGAGTATCGACGCCGGTCAGCCGTCCGTGCCCGCCAGAAGCCGGGCCGTTCCGTGATTTCGATCCGCCACCGGACCAACAGCAACCACAACGGCGGCAGCCTCAACTTTCTCGGAAACCTGCTCTATTTCGGGACCGGTGATGGCGGTGGAGGAGGAGACACCGACGGCAACGCCCAGAACCTTGATTCACTGCTCGGCAAGCTGATCCGGATCGACCCTCGCGCCAGTGCGGGGCGACCGTATTCGGTGCCGGCTTCAAATCCCTTCGTCGGTCGCGACGGCCGGGACGAGATCTTTTCTTACGGCCTCCGGAACCCTTACCGCTGGTCATTCGACACCACATCGGCCAGCCAGCCCCGCATCGCGATCGGCGACGTCGGCCAGGATGAATTCGAGGAGATCAACTATCTCAACCTGAGCCGGGCGCGCGGAGCGGATTTCGGCTGGAATAACCGGGAAGGTTTCCGCCCTTACGAAGGTGGCGGCAACAACTCGCTCAGACCCTCACTGGTTCTCCCCCACCCTCCGAACTGCTCGGTGATCGGCGGATTGGTGGTTCGTGACCGGACCCTGCCAACGTTGCGGGGCCGTTATATCTTCAGCGACTTCTGCGGCGGCAAGATCCTGAGCTTCAGGCCGCACCTGGGCCGGGCGGGATACCGCGACACCGGCATCCACCTTTCCGGAATAACTTCCTTCGGTCAAAGCCAGAAAGGCGCGGTCTATGTAACCACCCTTTCCGGGCCGGTTTACCGAATCAGACCATGATCCTGGGGAAATCCAATCTGAGCCCGGCTGCGCCGGTGAAAGGCGCCCTGTTCGCTGTCCTGCTCGGCTGCCTGCTGACCGTGTTCTGCTTCACGGCTCCGGCCGGTGCCAAAGTGAAGGTTTCGTTCCGTGAAGTCGGCAAGGCCTACCAACCCACTTCGGCGACTTCTCCGCCCGGCCGACCGGGAATGCTTTACATCACTGAACGGACCGGCAAGATCCGCATCCTCAAGGCCCGGAAGTGGATTCCCGGGGGGCCGTTCCTCGACCTGAGCGACCGGGTGAGGACACGCTGGGTCGAACAGGGCCTGCTCGGCCTGGCCTTTCCACCGGACTTCAAGAAATCCCGGCGCTTCTATGTCGACTACGTAGCCAGAAACGGCGACGTCGTAATCGAGGAATACCAGACATACAAGAAGGATCCGAATCACGCCCGTCCGGACAGCCGGCGCCTGATTCTCCGTATCCCCAAAGTCGACGGGCGAGGCAACCACAACGGAGGCACGATCCGGTTTCTGGGGAATCACCTCTACATCGCGGTCGGCGACGGAAACGATCCCGGCGATGCAAAGAACAACGCGCAGAACCTTGAAAGCCTGCGCGGCAAGATCCTCCGGATCGACCCCCGGGGGAGCTCGACTTCCGGACGCACCTACCTGATCCCTTCAACCAACCCTTTTGTCGGACAGCCCGGGCGGGACGAGATCTTCGCCTACGGTTTCCGAAACCCGCACAGTTTCTCGTTCCATCAGATCCCGGGGGCCGAGGGGATGATGGTCATCAGCGATGTCGGGCAGGAGCGATACGAGGAGCTGAACTATCTGCCTTTCCGCCAGGCCTGGGGTGGCAACTTCGGCTGGAAACTCTACGAGGGGCTGGCCCCCTATGACTGCGGAAAGCTCTGTCCTTCCGGTATCACGCCGGCCCCGATCGGCCCGGTGCTCTGGCCACAGCTGGTCTACGGCCACAAGAGCGGCTGCGCGATCATCGGAGGGCCGGTCGTGAGAGACCCGGCCATGACAAAAATTCGCGGCAGGATCATCTACGGCGATTTCTGTACCAACCGCATCCGTGTGGCCGTGCCTCAGACAGGATGGATCAACCGGGACCGGCGGGCAGGGATATACCTGCCACCCGGCAAGGGCAAGTACTCCGCGCTGAATGCCTTCGGCGAGGATGGCTGGGGCCGTGTCTACGCCCTCAGCGGCTTCGGCGGCATTTACCTTCTCATCCAGAAGAACGTTCCCGCCCGGAAGAAAGGCAAGAAAAAGACTGGGAAGAAGACCGGGAAGAAGACTGGGAAGAAAGACCAGACCGGCAAACAGAAGCTGGGCAGCAAGTCGCAACACGAGTAACCTGAACTGCTATTACAGTTGCCGCGGGTAATCAGGCCCGTGGCGCAGAGACGGGAGCAGCAGGTGGAACCGACGTCAGCAACCGAGTCAATTTCCGTGATGAACCCGGCGACGGGCGAGCAGGTCGGGGCGGTGTCAGTCGATTCCGCTGGCGATGTCGCTGCCGCAGTCGCCCGGATCCGGGGGAACCAGCCAGCCTGGGAAGCACTCGGGTTCAAAGGTCGCCGCTACTGGCTGAACCAGCTCCGCGACTGGCTGCTCGACAATTCCGACCTGATCGCCGACACGCTCAAGGCCGAGTCCGGCAAGGTGCGGGCCGAAGCGACGATCGAAACTCCGTACCTGGCTGATCAGATCAACTTTTACGGTGCGAAAGCCGAGAAGTTCATCGGTGAGCAGAAGATTCGTCCGAGCTCGCTCCTCTCCGCGAGTCGAAAGCTTCGCCTTCAGTACCGCCCCCACCCCGTGGTCGGCCTGATCAGCCCCTGGAATTTCCCGCTGGTGCTTTCCATGGGTGACGCGATTCCAGCCCTTATGGCCGGAGCCGCCGTAATCATGAAACCTTCCGAGGTGACTCCACTGGGCCTGAACGAAATCGTCGATGCCTGGCGCAATGAAATCGGCGGGCCTGATGTGATCACCGTAGTCAACGGGGGCGCCGAAACCGCGACCGCGCTGATCGACCACTCGGACTACGTCGGTTTCACCGGATCAGACGTGACCGGCAAGAAGGTGATGGCCCGGGCGGCCGAGACGCTTACCCCGGTCAGCCTCGAGCTGGGCGGCAAAGACCCGATGGTGGTGCTTGAAGGAGCCAACCTCGAACGGGCGGCCAACGCCGGCGCCTGGGGCTCGATGCTGAACTCCGGACAGATGTGCATCTCGGTCGAAAGGGTCTACGTCGAGGACGGAATTTACGATGAGTTCGTGAACCGGCTCACCGCCAAGGTAGATGCCCTTGAACAGGGAGTCGACGGCGACACAGCGGCCTGTGATGTCGGCGCCATGACCATGCTTTCGCAGCTGGAGAAGGTGGAGAAGCAGGTCGACGATGCGGTAGCCGCGGGTGCCAGGGTCCTGACAGGTGGCAAGCGGGGAAAGGGACCCGGACAGTGGTTCGAACCGACCGTGCTGGTCGACTGCAGGCCGGAGATGAGCGTCATGGAAGACGAGACCTTCGGGCCGGTCGTGACCGTGACCCGGGTTGCCGATGAGGAGGAAGCGATCCGTCTAGCCAATGATTCCCGTTACGGGCTCTGCGCCTCGGTGTTCGGCCCGAGGGGTCGGGCCGAGAGAGTGGCCCGGAGGATCGAAGCCGGCGCCGTGAACGTCAACGACATCATCTTCAACATGCTCGCCCCGAGCCTGCCGATGGGTGGCTGGAAGGAATCGGGGATCGGCTACCGCAACGGCGAATACGGGATCCGAAAGTACTGCCGCTCGGAGGCGATCGTCAGTGCCCGGACGCTCTTGCCTTCGGAGATCCTCTGGTATCCCTACACCGAGCAGCGCCACAAGGCAGTTAGCGCCGTGACCCGCTTCATCGGCGGCCGCGGGCGTCGGCGCTTTCGCTAGACACGACCCACCCGACACAGTGAACCCGGACCGACGCATCCGGGACACTCAGGCAGAGCTCGGCCGAACGCCGCGCGAAGTGTTGCCGCTTTCCGGGGCCGTCCACCCACACCCCCGGGGCACACCCGAAAATCAGGGATTAACGGTTGACCCGGTGACACCGGTCGGGCCGGTGGTTCCATCAGCCGGTTTTACGAGGATGGTCCGGCCGTCTTCTAGCTGGTAGAGCTGGCCGATCGGTTCTCCCTGGCCAACGACCTCCTGACCAGGCTGGATCGCTATTTCCTCCGCCTGTTCATCGGGATTGGTGATCACGGAATCGGCTGGGACAGTGCTCGGCTGCTCAAGGCTCTTCTCGGGGTCGGTTATTACCTCGGTCAGGTCCAGTGATGAAAGCGCTGCCAGCAGGAAAGCCACGGAAAGGATGATTCCTATGTCGAAAAGATTGACGAGACCATCAAGCGGATCGCCCGCCCGGTCCTCGCGGCTCCTGGCTTTCGCCGTGACTTTCGCCATCAGGGGTTACCCATCGACACCTGGGTGCTGTGTCCATGTTCGACCGTGGAAGGCACCAGATTGTGTGCAAGATGCTTGTCTGGAGCGAGGTTCGCAGCCGCATACTCGACATCCGAGAAGTCCTGGGCATAGAGCCGGTCCCGGATCAGTGACACACCGAAGGCGAGTGCGCCGGTGAGCAGCCCGGCGACGGTCACCCCGAAGGCAACCCGCAGATTGTCGGTGAGTTCGGTCACGTTTCCCTCGGCGAGTCCACCGAGGGCCGGCGAGAGCGGGATCAGGGTGCCCATCAGACCGAGCGCGGGACCCATCCGGACCAGGATCCGGGTCCGTTCGAGTCGGCGGAGCGAGTTGTAGTCATAGTCTGCGAGCCGCTTGGCGATCCGGTTCTCGGCATCGGGGAGGGGACGAAGAGTGACCACAGCGGTCATCGTGTCCCGCATCGGGCGGCTCCATGAAACCGAGGAGAGCGCCGAGATCGCCCCGATCTGGTCACCTTGGGCGATGTCGATTTCGGCCTGATCGACTGCGCTCTCGAGCGAGCCGATCGAGCGCCAGCGGCGTCGCCACAGCTCGGCGACGAGGATACCTATCTCGACCACGGACCAGGCCAGCGCAATCAGCGCCGAGACCAGAACAGGCCAGCGCAAGGCATCGGAAACGGAAAAGAGGAATTCTTCGATCTGCAAGGCGACCCTCGATTCTAGAGGTTGCGAACGCCAATTCGGAGCGGGATAGCCGCAGTTGAACTTCAAGGAAACAGATCTGGACCGGACCCTGGGCCGGATCACTGCTGCCAGCGCGGACGGCTACGGGATCATTGTCCGTCAGCTGGACGGGCCCGGCGACGGCTGGTTTCCCGCATCTGAGCTGGACCAGGGCGGGCGGGTCCAGTCACTTCTACTCAGCCGGATCAGCGGGTTGGGTGGCCCGCCGGAAGCTCACATCTCGGCGGAGTGGCTGCTCGAAAGCCTGGCCCGGGCCCTGGCTGATCTGGGTGGTTCCTTCATGGTGGCGGCGAGTCAACTTCCGGATCTCTCCGCCGGGAATGTCCTGCTGGCTGCGGAGGGTGGGCTTTTCCGGGCCACTGGAATGATCTCCAAAGTCGGCTTCGAATGCGAGGACCCGGCGGAGCTGGCCGACCGGTTTCGTTCCGGGTTCACGACGCTTCTCGAACCGACGGTCAACTGGCTGGATGATCAGGGTCTGAGACCGGCCAAAACACTCTGGCATGCGGCGGCCGACCGGCTGGCCCAGTCTCTGGTCTGGTCGGGCAAGGCTTTCGACCGGCCCGACCTCGCGCTTGAACTGACCCGGCTGACGGTCGGCCCGGAAAGTCCCGATTCCCGTCTCGCTATCGAGATCAAGCGGGCAGAAAACGAATGGGGAGAAGAGTTCCACCTCCGCAACACCTGTTGTCTCGCCTATCGGACGGCCGGCGGCGAACTCTGCCAGTCCTGCCCCCTGGTGAAGACCCGCGGCTGATCAGCCGCGGGCCATATCGGCCAGTTTGGTGACCGTGTTCATGTTGCGGGTCGTGCCGGTCAGTTCCTTGCCGAAGCCAAGCTTCGACACTCCAAGACCATCGGGATAGTGGATGAAAACTTCTCGCGCCGCTGACTCGAAGGTCTCGTTCTCGCGGCCTTTCGCGACCGCGTCCAGGTCTGACGGTGGTTTGCGGTCGAGGAAGAGAACGGCAACCCGGTTGCCGGGCTGATCGGAAAAGGGGTTGATGTCGACCAGGTCGCGCATTTCGCGAGCCGTCCGGACGAACACATCCATCTTCTTTCCTGCGTAGTCGGTCAGCCGCTGCCCGAGGATCTCCTTGACCTTCGATGCTTCGTCAACGGTCTCGAACACGACGTTGCCGCTGGCGATGTAGGTGCGGACTGCATCGAACCCGGCTTCCTCGCACATCGCCTTCAGGTCCTTCATCGGCAGTTTTCCGGTGCCTCCGACATTGATCGCCCTGAGCAGGGCCACATACACGGTCGTTCCGGCCATCGGTCAAACCTAGAGCACCGGTCAAATCCCGAATCCTGATCCGATTTACAGGCTCGCTATTCTCGTTGGATGGCTGAACGTGAATACCAGCGCGACTATCTCGGGGCAATTGCCGACCACATCGTCGTTTTTGACGGTGGCATGGGCGCAACCCTGGAGATGTTTGACCTTACCCAGGAGGATTACGGCGGACTGGCCGGCAAGTGCCACGAGGCCCTCGTACTGAATCGTCCTGACGTGATCGAAGGTGTCCACAGCTCGATGATCGAGGCCGGTGCCGAGGTGGTCGAGACCGACACCTTTCAGGCCTCCCGGATCAAGCTGGAAGAGTGGGGTCTTGAAGACCACACCGAAGAGATCAATATCAAGGCCGCCGAGATCGCCCGCAAGGCAGCCGGTCCGGACCGGTTCGTTGCCGGATCAATCGGCCCGACCGGTCACTTGCCGGCCTCCGACGATCCGACCCTCGGCAATATCCGTTTCCCCGAACTTGTCACCGTTTTCACCGAACAGGCGAGCGGCCTGGTCCGCGGTGGTTCCGACCTGATCATCATCGAAACCGCCCAGGACATTCTTGAAGTGAAGGCAGCCGTTTTCGGCGCCCGGGCCGCGTTCGAGGAAGTCGGCCGTGAAGTCCCGATCCAGGTTTCAGTTTCGCTCCTGCCGAACGGCGGAAAAATGCTGCTCGGCACCGACATACAGGCGGTGCTTACCACCCTGGAAGCGTTGAGGGTCGACGTGATCGGTCTCAACTGCTCGACCGGACCCGAAGACATGCGGGACGCGATCCGTTATCTCGGCGAGAACAGCACGGTCCCGGTCCACTGCATCCCGAATGCCGGCCTGCCCCTCCAGGGACCGGACGGCGAAACGATCTTCCCCGAGAAGCCCGAGCCCCTCGCGGCGACTCTCGGTGAATTCGTCGAACGCTACGGCGTCGGGGTGGTGGGTGGCTGCTGTGGCACCACCCCGGAGCACATCAAGGCAATCGCCGGCCGGGTCCGGGATCTGAAGCCAGGACCGCGTCCGGAGCCAGGTCCGATCCAGGTCTCCTCGATGATGACTTCCACCCCGCTGGTTCAGGAGCCTGCCCCCACCATGGTTGGTGAACGGGTCAATTCGCAGGGATCACGCCGCGCGAAGGAACTACTTCTGGCAGACGACTACGACACGATCACCCAGGTCGCCGAAGACCAGGTTGAGGGTGGCGCCCATGTACTCGATGTCTGTGTCGCCCTGACCGAACGCCAGGACGAGGACGAGCAGATGAGGGAAGTGGTCAAGCGGATATCGCTGACCCAGCCCGCCCCGATCCAGGTCGACTCGACCGAACCGGATGTGATCAAAATGGCCCTGGAACAGATCCCGGGCCGGGCGATCGTGAACTCGGTCAACCTGGAAGCCGGACGGGACAAGCTCGATACGGTGGTGCCACTGGCCAAGGCCCACGGCGCCTGTCTGATCGCCTTGACGATCGATGAGGTCGGCATGGCGAAAACTGCGGATCGCAAGGTCGAGATCGCCAGGCGGATCACCGAAATGGTCTGCGACGAACACGGGCTCGACCGCGAAGCGCTGATTTTCGATGACCTCACCTTCACCCTGACCACGGGTGACGAAGAGTGGCGGCCTTCCGCAATCGAGACCATCGAGGGGATCCGCCGGATCAAGGCCGAAATCCCCGGGGTCAAGACTTCACTGGGTGTCTCCAACGTCAGTTTCGGCGTCGGCCTGCCGGCCCGCGCGGTGCTCAACTCGATCTTCCTCCACCACTGCGTGGAGGCCGGGCTCGACCTGGCGATGGTCAACCCGGATCACATCAAGCCCTACGGCGAGATCCCGGCCGAGGAAGTCGAGCTGACCGAGGACCTGGTCTTCAACCGGCGCGAGGATGCGCTGGAGCGGTTCATCCAGCATTTCGAATCGAAGGGCGAAGAAGCTGAAGAGGAAGCGGAAGACGCGACCCTCGGCATGGAGCCGGAAGAAGCCCTGCACTTCATGATTCTGCGCCGCAAGAAGGAAGGCGTCGAGGACTGGATTGACAAGTCGGTTGAGAAGATCGGCGCTGTTCCGACCCTGAATGACGTTCTGCTGCCGGCGATGAAGGAAGTCGGTGACAAGTTCGGAGCCGGCGAACTGATCCTGCCCTTCGTGCTTCAGTCCGCCGAGGTGATGAAGAAGGCGGTCGCCCGTCTGGAGAACTACCTGGACCGGATCGAAGGCCACACCAAGGGCAAGGTCGTGATCGCGACCGTTTTCGGGGATGTCCACGACATCGGCAAGTCACTCGTCAACACAATCCTGACCAACAACGGCTACACCGTGGTAGACCTCGGCAAGCAGGTTCCGGTCGACACGATCATCGATGCCGCGATCGAACACGATGCCGATGCGATCGGCCTTTCGGCCTTGCTCGTTTCGACGTCCAAGCAGATGCCGATCACAATTCAGGAGCTGCATTCCCGCGGGCTCGAGTACCCGGTGATGATCGGTGGTGCCGCAATCAACCGTGACTTCGGACGGCGGGCACTCTACCCCCACGGCAAGGAATCAGACGAGGTTTACGCTCCGGGAGTCATCTACTGCAAGGATGCCTTCCAGGGGCTCGACACGATGGACGCCCTGATCGACGGCGAGGCCCGCGAGGGACTGATCGAACGGCTCCGGCAGGAAGCGGAGGACTACCGCAACAAGCCGGTGATCATCGAGGATCTGCCGCCGCTGGATGACGATTCGGTCCGTTCCAGCGCCGACACCGACGCCCCGATACCGGAGCCGCCCTTCTGGGGCGTCCGCGAGGTTCCGGTTGATTTCAACGAGGTCTTCAATCACTTGGACCTTCATGTTCTTTTCAAACTCCACTGGGGCGGCAAGGGCGTCAAGGGCGAAGCCTGGGAGAAGCTGGTCTCCGAGGATTTCCGTCCGCGGCTGGAAAGGATGTGGGCGGAGCAGGATTACCTCCATCCACGGGCCCGCCTCGGGTATTTCCCCTGCAACGCCGACGGCAACGAGCTGGTCATCTTCGACCCGGAGAACCAGGACGTAGAGATCAACCGCCTGGTCTTCCCGCGCCAGCCGAAACACGACCGGATCTGCCTGACCGACTTCTACCGGCCGCTGGGCGATGACGGCGTGCGTGATGTGGTTGCCCTGCAAGGCGTCACGGTCGGCCCCGATGCGACCGAACTGATGGACCGCCTTCACGAGGAGGGCGAGTTCGCCGAACAGCTTTTCACCCACGGACTAAGCGTCCAGTCGGCCGAGGGCATGGCCGAATGGCTCCACTACAAGTCACGTCAGGATCTGGGCATACCTTCGACTCAGGGCCGACGCTATTCCTGGGGCTACCCGGCCTGCCCCGACCAGTCCGAGCACGAGAAGGTCTGGCAGTTG
This sequence comes from Solirubrobacterales bacterium, assembly GCA_020438345.1. Taxonomy (GTDB): domain Bacteria; phylum Actinomycetota; class Thermoleophilia; order Solirubrobacterales; family 70-9; genus 67-14. The sequence goes on from JAGQUU010000127.1 coordinate 11,386, forward strand.
CTCGACCTGGATCAGATCGGAATGTACCTCTCGGGCGGTTACGCGGTGATGCCCGAGCAGTCCACGGTCGCGATCATCGCCCACCACCCTCAGGCGGTCTACTTCGGCATGAAGTCAGGTTTCATCCCCAAGGGAGAGGCCCCGGACGAGGTCATAGCCGAATCAGACCGGTCGGCCAACCCCCCGGAAGCCGACCCCGCAGAGGGGGCTGTCGAAGCTGAAGGTCAGCTCGAAGCCGGGGACGAGGCGACTCCCGCCGGCGCCTGACAGATGTCTGCCTTCTGCTCCGGGCCTTTTCCATTCGGCCGCGGACTCACCATTTAATGACCAGCCCCGGCTCCGAACACCACCAAACCGGGACGAAAGTCCCGGCCATTGGTTCCAGGCGTGCTCGGTCACTCGCGATCACGGCACTGCTCATTGCCGCTCTCTGGATCATCGTCGTCCCTGCCCTGAACCGCACATTGGAATACGACGATCCGATCAAGACCGGAGAGCAACTTGTTCTCGCACCGGGGATCACCTTCGTTCCGCCTCCCGGCTGGAATCTGGAGTCGGGGCTCAGAGCCAGTGATCACACCCGCACCAAGGCCCAGGGTGCGCCGGCGGCTCTCGCCCTTGGCCCGATCACGGCGGATGTCAACGCGTCGCCTGCCGAGAGCAACGAAACCCCGCAAGACCTGATCGGGGAAATCGAGCGCACCTCGGTGCAATTCGAAAGCGAAACCCTGAATGCGACCGGGCAGAAGTTGACCTTGCCGGTTGAAGGCTGGAAGACACCCGGTCTGGCGGAGCACTATGTCGCACCCTCCAGCGAAGGAGTGCTGGCGGCCTTCGTGATCGATGGCACCAATGTTGTCGTGAAGGTGGTCGGCCCCGCCGCCCAGATGGACGATCAGGATGAAGCAATCGGGGAGATGCTGGCCAGCTTCGCCTATGAGCCTGCGGGCAGCGGAAAGCAGAAGGCCGCCAAGTGAACGGTGCCTCCGACAGCCCGAACCGGGACCAGATGGCCGATCAGCTTCAACGCCGCCAGGAGACCCTGGAGATCTCTGGCTGGGGGTTGCCTTTCCGGTTTTTCCAGCCTCACAATCCCTGTTTCTGGGCATTCGTCGCCCTGACCATCTGGGGCGTGATCCAGATGTGGGAGCAATGGTCCCACGTGAACCTCGGGATCGCGACGCTCGCAAGCTCGGTCGTCCTCCTGGCTCTATACGGGATAGTGCTGGGACTTGTCTTCTTGAATATCGACCGCTATGACGGCCAGCCATTCAAGCTGCTGGCGGTCGCCTTCATTTGGGGTGCCGTACCGGCGGTCTTCGGCATGGCGATCGGCGCGAACGAGGCTCTCGGCCAGATCTACGGCAAGCTGTTTGGCCAGGCCTTCACGACCGACTGGTCGGCCGCGCTGAGTGCACCGTTCGTAGAGGAAACCGCCAAGGGAATCGGCTTCCTGCTGCTTCTTGGTCTCGCCTCACGCCGTATCCGGAGCGTTTCGGATGCGCTTCTGGTCGGCGCATTCATCGGTCTTGGTTTCGAGATCCTTGAGGATCTCCTCTATACCTTCAATGCTGCGATAACGGCTTCCGGGTCCGATCAGGTCGGTGCCGCGATCCAGATGGTGATCGTCCGCAGCAGCAGCGGGATTTTCTCCCATGCCTTGTTCACCGCCCTCTTTTCAGCAGGATTGATCTATCTGGTCGGAACGCCGGCCTTGAAACGGAACGCAGGCCGCGGAATCCTGCTCATGTTTGTCGCCGTGCTCTCACATGGTGTGTGGGACGGAGCCGCGGCGATCGCGGGTGGTGGCGGCGGCGCTGTGGTGGTCATGGCTGTGACCATGATCGTCGGCCTTTGCGCTCTTGTTTACGCCTTTCGACGTGCGGCTTCCCGGGACCGTGAATGGATCCGGGATGTCCTTGGACCCGAAGTAACCAGCGGGAACCTGCGACCGGAGGAACTTGACGCAGCCGCCGGAACACACAAGCAGAAGGTGGCCTTCGTGAAAGCTCCCGGAGGCAAGAAGACCCGCCGGGGCCGGCGCAACCGCAAGCGCCTGGTTGCGGCTTGCCGGAATCTGTCTCGCCAACTGGCCAGGTCCCGCGGCGAAGACTCGCCCGGAGTCGAATCGGCCCGCGAGCGAATTCTCTCGCACCGCAACTGACACTCAGGCTTTGAGTAATGAGCCATTCTCTGGGATCGGCAGAACCCGACCGCCTATGGGGTGGAACTCGAACGGCCGGCCGGAGGCGGGAAATCCAGGTTCCCTGTCTCTGCTTCAAGTCGCCCTTTTCCATGGGCTACCAGTACCCGTTCACGACTGTGAGAATCAGCTCATCCGGCACAGCGTCGCGAGCCGGGTTCGGCTGTGAAGCCAGTCAGCTTTCAAGCACGGTCCGGAACCGGTCGGGGATCACCTGGGGAGCCTGGCTCCTGGTCTCGATGCAGACGTACGAGATCACGATCTCCGCAATCAGATCTCCGTCACGTGTGAACTCGAACTCCATCGAGAGCGAGCGACTGGTGATCGAGCCGACGGTCACCTTGATGTCGACTTCCTCGTCGTAGTGGACAGGCCGCCGGAAGCGGATGTTCGCCTCGGCCATTGCGAAATCAAGGCCAAGATCGGTCAATGAGGAATAGCCTCCGAGATGGTCCCGGAAGAACTCCGTCGCAGCGATATCCGCGTAAACCAGATAGTTGGCGTTGAAGACAATGCCGACCTGATCACATTCGTTGTAGCGGACCCGCAACCTGTGAGTTGTTTCCGGTGTCATTGGCTCGATCGCAAGCGTACCGATGCGCTTCAAGGTACCGCGGACCCGGCCCGGTGAGAAACTACAAGCATGAGCGAATTCACAGCGTTTCATCGCGGCGGTAGCGGGTCGACTCTGGTCCTGCTGCATGGGTTCACCGCTACCTGGCAAATCTGGGAGCCGATCGTCGAGGCGCTGGAGACCGAGCACGATGTGTTTGTGCCCACGCTCCCCTTGCATGCCGGCGGACCGGGACTGGATGTGGAACCCGGGCTTCAATCGCTTCTGGATGCGACGGAGGCACTGCTGGACGAGGCCGGGATCGAGACGGCTCACATCGTCGGCAACTCACTCGGTGGTTACGCGGCTCTCGCTCTGGCAACTCGCGGACGGGCGAAAACCGCAACCGCTTTGGCCCCGGCAGGCGGTTGGGCGGCGGATGATCCGGCTCTCAACCAGACCATGGATTTCTTCCAGGAAATGCACGGGATGATCACCCTCGCCGCACCGCATGTCGACTCGCTGGTGGAAACCCCCGAAGGCCGGGCCCAGGCGATGCAGTTCCTGACCGAACATCCCGAAGTGATGCCTAAAGAGCTTGTTGCACAAGTTGTTCTCGGGGCAGCGGGCTGCGTTGACGCGGTAGACCTTGCCGAGATGGGCCGGACAGCCAACTGGGAACTTGCCACCGAGGCGATCGACTGTCCGGTGCGGATGATCTGGGGTACCAGCGACCGCATCCTTGCCTGGCCAACGGCCGCAGCCCGATTCAGGGAGTCGCTACCGAATGCGGACTGGATCGAACTCGAAGGTGTCGGCCACTGTCCCCAGCTTGACGTGCCAGTCGAGACCGCCCAGCTGATTCTGGACTTCACCAGAGACTGAACGAAACGGCCAGCGTGCCCTGTCTTTCCGCGACGGGTGGCCTGGCCACCCTGGTGAAAACCTTCGGTGGCCGCAGTAATTACCTGAGGTAGCCGGGCAGCCGCAGGCTTCATCCACGATATTGCGCTCAAGTGAACCCATACGCTGATCAGCTTTGATGCATGCGCCGGGCAAGGCGGATCACGGCTTGAGCGTGACGGGCGATCATCGGCCGCGGTTGAAACCCCGGGCCGAACTCGATCACAAAGGCTGTAGTGCCGAAGCGGTGATGCTGCCAGCTGATCGCGCTTCCCGGGTAGTAGCCCCGGTCGCAGCTTCCCCCCGCCGACAGCCCCGAGAGACGGACGTAAAGTAGCGCCCAGCGCCGGTCGCGGTTGCAGGGAACCAGAGTCCGGCCCCAAGGCTGGTGATACCAGACCGCGAGGTCGAAGCCGACCCGCCCGCTCAGCCGCATGATCGCCCTGGTCTCTGGTTCCGAGGCGGGCCGGGGACCGGAGTTGTAGCCACCGTTCAGGCTGGCATCCCAGCGGTAGGGAAAGTTCCGATTGAGATCAACCCGGCGCGCGTTGCGGCGGGTTCCGGCCACCGTACCGTCCGGGTTGGCGGTCCGGATCGTCCAGACGCCGATGGCCCGGGGACCGGATCGGCCGGCCAGATCCTGGCGGATCCGTGAAACCACTCTCATGCCCTGTCGTTCGTCGCCGTGGATGGAGCCGACAACCAGAACCCGGAATTCGGCACGCTGATCTCCCTGCCGCCAGGTGGTGATCGCCCGGTCCTGTACCGACTTTCCGATCACCTTGTGGACCGTGCCTTCACTCGCACCGGACGCCCCGGAAGGAAGGACGCCCGCGATCGAAATCAAACCAATTGCTGTCAGAAGGCGGCGCACCGTTCCAACCTACCTGCGCCCGATCCGGCTGACAGAATCCCGCCGGTGAACGACCTCCCCGATGACGGACTGACTCGCTGCGCCTGGGCCGACAGCAGCGAGATGATGCGGAGCTACCACGACGACGAATGGGGCCGCCCCATCGTCGGCGAGCAGGACATGTTCGAGCGACTTTCGCTCGAGGCGTTCCAGGCCGGCCTCAGCTGGGCAACGATCCTCCGCAAACGCTTGGCTTTCCGCGAAGCATTTCGTGAATTCGACCTGGATTACTGCGCCGGACTCACAGAGACCGGAATCGAGGACCTGATGGGCAACGCGGCGATCATCCGGGCCCGGGCCAAGATCGAAGCGACCCGGGAAAATGCGATCGCCACCATCACCCTCCGCGAGGATGGTGGCCTGGTTGACCTGATCGGATCATTCGCTCCGGCAGCCTCCCCGGCCCCGTCGGCCCAGTCGGAAGTGCCAACCCGGTCACCAGAATCGGAAATGCTGGCGAAGGAGCTACGCCGGCGGGGATTCAAGTTCGTCGGGCCGACCAACATGTACGCCCTGATGGAGGCGGTCGGACTCGTCAACACCCACCTGATCGGCTGTTTCCGCCGCCACGCGGCCTGAATCCGTCGGCTTCCAGCCGGGACCCTTGAAGGTGTAGCCGATCCGGTCACGCCAGTTGTCGGATGCCTTCACATCGCGCCAGATATTCATGTATTCGCCGTAGGCGACCTTGACCGGATGGAAGGTCTCGATGTTCTTCGTGAGCCCATAGCGGACCCGTTCTTCTTCCGGTTCGAATGTGCCGAACATGCGGTCCCAGATGATCAGGATGCCGGCGTAGTTCTTGTCGAGGTACTGCTCCTGGGATCCGTGATGTACCCGGTGGTGGCTGGGCGTGTTGAAGATGAATTCGATTGGCCGCGGCAGCTTGCCGACCGCCTCGGTGTGGAGCAGGAACTGGTAGAGCAGGCTCCAGGAGAAGGCGAGGTAGATCATCCACGGCTCGAAGAGCAGCGCCCCCGGCATCCAGAAGAAGATCGAGCTGAAGGGCGACCAGTCCTGGCGCAGCGCAGTCGAGAAGTTGTAGTGCTCGGAGGAGTGATGGACCACGTGCATCGCCCAGAAGAGCCGGATCCTGTGGTGGCTGCGATGGAAGGCGTAGTAGGCGAGATCATCGACGAAGAAGAGCAGTACCCAGGTCCACCAGTCCGAGGGTGAGAGCTGGATCGGGCTGACCGAGTAGATCGCCGCGTAGATGACCAGCACGACCAGCTTCCAGGCACCTGCGATGAAGAGATGACCGAGCCCCATGCTGAGGCTGGTCGCGGTGTCCTTCTTCTCGAATCCAACCGGAGCGTCGGGATCCGCCGCCGGTGAAGTGGCCCCCTCCCCATGCTCGTGATCGTGAGCGGCGTGACGGAGGGTCAGGTACTCCAGCCCCATCGCCAAAAAGAAGAACGGGATCGCATAGATGATCAGATCGCCCATTTCCCAACTGGTTATACCAGTTTGGATTCCTGGCCGCAAGCACCGACTCCGTGGTCAAGCCGGGCCCACGACCTTTCCGGCTTGGCCGGTGAACCCCGCCTCAGGACGCGCGTTCGATGTCCGCTCTAAGCATCTGGCCTGCGACTTCCGCTGCCGCTTCCGGATCGCCGGCAGCGATCGCCCGACCGAGCTGGACAATGACCTCCGCGTCGTCAGCCCGGACCCGCGCGGCGACATCACCGAAACCGATCATCGCGGCCAAGAGCGAGTTGAGCGACAGGCGATAGGCGATATTGCCCGAACCGTCGACAATCGCCAGCCAGAACGCGGCGAAGGCAAGGTCGAGCGCCTCGTCATCACCGCTGCCGACAAGACCGGCCGCCTCGTCCCCCAGCACTTTGATCTCGTGACGCAGCACCTCACCCGCCCGGCCGGCGCAAAGCCGCGCCGCATCGACCCCGATCGATGCCCGCATCTCCAGTACCGAACGGACGATTTCTGCCGGTGGGTCGAGCCGATCCCCCCCGAGGTCCAGCATCACCTCGAGCCCGCCGGAATCGCGCCAGTCCAGAACTCGGGTTGCACCGCCGTGGGTGATGCGAATCAGCCCGGCCTGTTCAAGCCGCTTGAGGGCCTCGCGCACGGCGTGGCGATTCACACCGAACTCTTCCGCCAACACCCGTTCAGATGGGATCCGGTCCCCCGGAACAAGGTCGCCCTCGAGAATCCGCCGTCGCAGGGCGTCGTGAACCTGAAGCGAAACTGTGACCGGGCGCGCTGAGCTCATGGCGAGGTTCTACCAGTTGGACTGCCGACGAGCCTCCGATAGTTTGGTGGTCCCCGAGCAAAGGAACCCTTGTCCCAATTGAAACTGTTGCTGGCCGGGATCGTCTTCACCGGCGAAACCATCCTGCGCTACGACCGCGCCGAGCACCTCTGGGCCGGCAGGCATCGCGAGCGCGAGCAGATCGGAGGATTCCCAGGCGATTTCGTCGCCGCCTTACTGACCGGCCCCGGAACCAACCCGGTGAAGGCGGCAGGGACGGGATCGGCCGCATGACACCCGAATTCACCCCGTTTCATCGCGGCGGTTCGGGGCCACCGCTCGTCCTGATCCACGGGTTCACTGACACCTGGCGGACCTGGGAGCTCGTGATCCCTCACCTGGAGCGGAATTTCGACGTGCTGGCGATCACCATGCCAGGTCACGCCGGCGGCCCGCCAATCCCGGGCGAGGTAACGACCGAAAGTCTGCCCGACGGGATCGCCCTGGCTATGGACGAAGCCGGGTTCGCGCAAGCCCACCTGGCCGGCAACTCGTTGGGTGGGTTCGTCGCACTTACGCTGGCCTCCCGCGGTCGGGCTCGCTCGGTCACCGGCCTGGCACCCGCCGGTGGCTGGTCGGCCGAGTTCCAGGAGCAATTCGCACTCGACTACTTCATCACGCAGCAGGAGATGGTCCGCAAGGCCGCGCCGTTCGCCGACCAGATTGCCGCGACCCCCGAGGGCCGTCGGCAGGCAACCAGGTTCATCGTCGAGGACGACAGCCTGATCACGCCCGCGATGGTCGTCCATCAACTGGTCGGTGCCGCGAACTGCGCGGCGGCGTTACCGATGGTCGCAGCCGCCCGCCGTGAAGGATTCACGCTTGACGCTGCCCGGATTGGTTGCCCTGTTCGCTTCGTCTGGGGCAAGGCTGACAAGCTGCTCCGCTGGCCCGACACCTCTGTCCGCTTCCGGGAGGAGTGGTTCCCCCGGGCCGAGTTCGTCGAACTCGAGGGCGTCGGTCATTGCCCGCAGCTCGAGGTTCCGGCCGAGGTAGGCGAACTGATTGAAGGCACCGCGCGACTAGGCTTCAGCTATGGATAGTTCAGCGCAGAATCGGGATCCGGGACCAGCCGAGCACATGACCGGTGAGTGCATGTGCGGGATCGTCACCTTTGAGGTGAACCAGCCCCTGATCGGGGCGGCACTCTGCTACTGCAAGCGCTGCCAGCGGCGTACCGGGACGGGGGTTTCGGCCACCGGCCTGACCCAGCCTGGATCCTTTGTGATCACGGCCGGCGAGAAGTCGGTCAGGGTTTACGAGCCTGGTGACGGGGGTTTCAACAAGTACTTTTGCGGTGAATGCGGTGGTCACCTCTACACTTGCCACCCTGACAATCCCGACATCCTCGCGATCCGGCTTGGAGCTCTGAACGAAGACCCGGGAATCCGTCCTCTGGCCCATCAGTTCACCGATTACGCAGCGCCCTGGTTTCCGGTCCCCGAAGATGACCTCCCGAAGTTCCCGGAGCGACTGGACTGGTCCCAGGTGGACCTCGGCTAGAGGATCCGGGAACCAGTCCCGGCCGCGGTTCGTCTGATCTTTACACCGGGCCGGCTCAGCCCTTCCGGGCGCTGAGAATGCGGTCGAGCTTGTTGTAGCCCTCGTTCATACCCTTCTCCATGCCGGCCTGAAGCATGCCGTCGCGGTACTCCTGTGACTCGAAGGTGGTCAGTGTGACCAGCCTCGTGCGGTTTTCTTCGATTCCAATGAAGTCAGCCCGGTCAATCGACGGTGGCGGCTGCGGTTCCATCACGAAATTGAAGGTCTGGATCAGCTGGCCGGGGCGGTCGATCTCGAGGAATTCGCCGAAGAAGGTGTAGTCGGTGCCATCGGGGTCAGTGTTGATATAGCGGTAATTGCCACCGGGCCGGAAGTCGTACTCCTCGACCTGCATCTCATATCCGTCCGGCCCGAGCCACTCGCCCAGGGTGTCCGGATCCGAGAAGCAGTCGAAGACCAGGTCCGGCGGTGCGTCAAATACCCGCTCTGTCCGGATCTCGGTGGCACTCGGAGTCGTGACGACGGTCTTGTGGAGTTCGTTCAGCTCGCTCACTTTTCGTTCCTTTTCTCGCGTTTCTTTCGTTCGATCACTTCTTCAAGGCGGTTCAGTTGCTTGTGCCTGCGGCGGCGGAATTCGTCCAGCCAGAATGCCGCTTCATCGAAGCCCTCACTCGATATTTCGCACCACCTGGTCCGGCCCCGTTTCTCGGTACGGACCAGATTCGCCTCTTCGAGGATCCGGATGTGCTTCTTCATCCCCGTCAGACTCATCCCGGCCGGTTCGGCCAACTCTGAAATCGAGGCCCCTCCCTCACCCAGACGTTCAAGGGTCGCCATTCGCACCGGATCCCCCAGCGCCGCAAAGGTTTCCTCGGTCTTCCGATACTGAACCATATAGTTCAGTATAGGAACAACGAGAAAGATGTCAAGTAATCGGAGCCGATTCCTCCCGGGCCCGAACCGCTAACGCGTGTAAGTGACCTGCTCGGTCTTCTCGCGCTTGCGGCGGCGACTCTGCGGATAGGGGTCGAGTTCGACCGGTGCAGTCGCTATCGCCTGAGTGCGCAGATCCGACCAGGTGAGGCCCTCCCTGACCAGAGCGGGAACTCCCAGTACCGCGGCGGTTGCCATTTCAACGGCCTGGAGGATCACACCGTAGGCGAGGGCATCGGCGGTGGAAATACCCCAGCCCTTATGGAGCACGAAGATCACCGCCAGCTGGAACATGCCGATGTTGGACGGCGTGACCGGCACCACGGCGGTGACGTTTACCGCGAGCAGCACCGCGGCCGAGGCCGCGAGGCCGGCCTTGTGATCGAGGCCGAGCGCGAACATGAGGGCCCAGCAGGACGCGAGCTGCACTACCCAGGCGAAGAGCTGGAGCGCGGCAGCAGGAACTCCGTTGCGGGGATGCCTGAAAACGACCAGCCCGCGGCGGACCTGAACCATGACCGAATGCACAGCGGCACCGATCCGGGCCAACCTGCCTTCCCCGCTCTGGTTGCCGAGGATCGTCGGGGCGGCGATCACGGCCAGCAGCAACACCGCCGGGATCAGGCTGAAAAGCAGTATCTGCTTGGTGCCGCCGTGGAAGACATTGTCCATCGAGGTAAGCACCAGAACTCCAAGCAGCAGAATCGCGAGGATATTCAGCATCGTCTGGGAAACGATCGTCCCGATCACCACGGGCAGGTTCTCTTTTGCCCGGCCGGTATGTCTGGCAAGGCTGATCGCCCTTGCCGGCTCACCGAGGCGGGCCGGCAAGGTGGCTGACATCAACACCCCGATCATCGTCGCCGATGCGAAATCACGGCGTTTCAGGCCGGAATGTGGCATCGCCGAGCGGGCAATGAAGAACCAGGACCAGGCACGGACGAAAAGCGAGGAAGCCATCAGCGCCAGGGCGACCAGAACCCAGGAAAGATCCGAACGGACCACGGCACTCGCGACCTGGTCGACCCCGATCTTCTGTGCCGCAAGCGCAGTCAGCCCGAGCCCCAAAAGCCCGGCCAGACCGAGGGCGGCCTTTCGCATGAAGCCCCGGCGAACACCGCCCGGATCGGCCGGGGCCGGATCCAGCGAAGGCAGCTTGACTGCGGGAGCCCAGGGCAGACCGTCGGAGGGAGAAGCACCGATCCGGCGACGGACCCGGTCGACAGCCTCCTCAGGCTCGGGAACCTCGATCGCCCGTTCGTACACATCCATCACCTGGTCGGCGACAGAACCCCAGGCGTAGCGCTTGGAGCTCTCGCGGGCAGCCACGCCCATCCGGGCCAGCCGATCGGGTTCATGGTGGGCTCGCTGGAGTTCCTCGGCGAGGGCTTGCGGGTCACCGGGCGGCACGAGAATTCCGTCGTGGTGGTTGGTGACCACATCGCTGTAACCCGCAATGCCGGAAGCGATCACCGGGGTGCCAACTGCGAACGCCTCGGTCAGGATCATGCCGAAACTCTCACCGGAGAGCGACGGCGCGACCAGAACATCGGCATCGTGGAGCTGGCTCCAGAGCTCATCGTTGGAGACCCGGCCGTGAAGGTCGAGATGCGCCTCGAGCTCGGGGTGGGCGAGAATCCGGCGGACATCCTCGGGGTCGGCACCGACCACCGAGAGGCGGGCCGGAACATGGTCGACCAGCGCCGAGAAAGCACGCATCAGGACCGGAAGTCCCTTGCGTTCATCTGGCCGGCCGACGAACAGGGCACGGAGATGCTCGGTGTCAGGCTTTGGCCCCACCGGGACTGCGTCGATGTCAACTCCGTTGGGGACGATCGTGTAATTGCCACCGAACCAGCGGCGCCCGGTCCAGGCTGCTGCTTCGGAGACTGCGATCCGGGCCGAAAGCTTGTTCAGTACCCGCCTTGAGCCGGCTGCGTTTGCGAAAGCGTTCGGCATTGGCTTGGTCGAATATGCGTGGAATGTCCCGACCACAGGGACCTCACTGGAAAGGCACGCGTCCCAGCCGATTGCCGGGGTCATCGGCTCGTGAAGGTGGACGACATCGAAGTCGCCTTCCTCGATCGCGCGCCGGGTCATCGCAATCCCCGACGGAAAGATCGGGATGTTTGAAACCGAGCCATTCGCGTTGATACCAACGGTGCGGCCGACCGGGATCAGGTAGTCGGGGATCTCGCGGTCCTCCGCCGGAGCACGGTGAAGCACCTTCGAGAGGCGATCGGGTGGATCAAAGGGCGCGATCACGCGAACGTAGTGGCCTCGGGAGATGTACTCCTCGGCAAGCGACTGGACGTGCCGGTTTACGCCGCCCTGATACGTCCACGAATACGGGGTTACTAGGGCGATCCGCACAACCAGACAGGATAGAGCAGGCAGCGGTCTGTCGATGGGCGGTTAACCCGAAGGCTGCCGGGATCTCGCGGCAGTCCACGCAAATCCCAGTACCAGCGCCAGATAAAGCGTTCCGACCTGAATAAAGAGAACCCCGGAATCATTGGTCAGGGAACCGACAAGCGAACCGGAGGCTGCGGCGAGGAACCCGGCCCTCACAAGTGGCACATCCTCCAGCCAGCGCTGTATCCGGTCCCGCTTCCACACCCCAAGGGCAATCACCACCAGGGCCGCAAGGGTGACTGGTATGCGTGACAACCGGGTGAAGCTCTGAAGGGTCGCGTCGAGCCGGTGACCGATCACTTCAGTAAACGAACCGTCGCCGCCGAAAACCGAACGCACGAAATGGGTTTCACTGCCGCTGAGGATGTCCACCAGCGCGAGCAGGCCGAGGGTGACCGCGGCGACGGCGAGGCCGACCCAGGCAAGTCGGGGACGACCTGCCGCGATCGAAGCCGCTACAACCGCTGCGACCGGGAATACGATCGCCGCCCCGACATCGGCTCCGAAGCGGCCGGCGGCGAAGACCACGGTCGAAACAAGACCGACAACCAGGAAGGTGATTGCCGCCGGACGGTCTGCCACCCGGAAATAGGTCAGCGCCGCCCCGGTCCCGATTGAAGTGAGAATCATCAGGGTCGACTCGAGCTCGTTTCCGATCCCGTAGAAGCGGGCACCCAGCCCCGGATTCGGTCCGATCACCGAAAGCGGGGTAAGCACAGACCCCGCCAGCATGTCGATCCCGTACGGGATCACGGTGAGACCACAGGCCGCGGCAAGTGCCAGCCATCCCGGGGCCAGTCGCATCAGAACCGCCGCGACAAGGACCGGCAACAGGGTCGCGATCATTCGTTCGATGCCCAGCGTTGGCGAAAGAGCGGCGGTCAGCAGCAGTACCCCCGGCAGGAGAATGGTCGAAAGGCAAAGCAGCCGGACCGCAGGACGGGCATAGTTAACGCGGCTTCCGGCCGAGATCAGGGCCACCAGCCCAATCCAGAGCAGGAGGGGAATGGCAAGGGCCGCGCCGCGCCGCTTGCCAACCTGCTCGTATCGGCCTTCCAGCTCGGCCAGCCGGTCGAGGTCGAGTTCCCCGCCGGATTCAATCGGCAGGCCGGTCATGGCCCTGGGGATTCCGTCTCCGAAGTGTTCGAGAACGGTCGGGGCGATGTCGGTCGAGAGCACGTATCCGTCGGTTCTGGTGCTGGGTGACTGGACCATCCCGCCGTAGCCCTGACCGGCGATCGCGACCGTCAGCTGATCGCCGGCGTCGGCCGGGGGGCGCTCGATGAAGATCTGAAGGTCCGTGATTCCACGGTCGCGGGCGGCCTCGAACGCCGCGGAAAGCGGCATCGAAAGCACCGTAACCGGGTCGGGGCAGCCTGCTATGGCCGCCTTCGCACCCGGCGATTCCGGTCTGATCATCGATTCGGGACCGCCGCAGGCCAGGGGTGCCCGGGCGATCGAACCGTTTCGTTTCGCCGCAACCAGGGCAGCCGAGCCGGCCGACTCTGCCGCAACCGCATCGTGGCCGGTCTCGGCCAGTACCGAGGCCATCAGCCCGGGAACTATCGTGCTATCGGAAGTTTCGGCCCTGCGGACCACTTTCTCCCATCCCTGAGCGGATTCCCCGCCTGGATACACTCGGTCTAACGGTGTGTCATACGTCATGTCAAACGCTCGGGCCCCTTGGGATATATCCAGCCAGGTCTGCCGGGCGGAAACCTCACCCAGACCACCATTCATGAGGCCGATGGCAGCCCCGTCAAGGCTCTCCAGATCATCCGGTGTGATCCCCTGCGGCAATACAACGATGAATACCTGACCCCGGTCACCGGTTTGGCTGTCAGCCGCCCCCACCGCCGTAGGTGTGAAAGGGGCGAATCCGAGAATGAGCCCGATCACCACGATTGACGCGAGAACCACCCCCCGTCCCGGTATCTTCAGTTCGGCCATGACAACCGAAACGATAGGCCGTAGCGCCCCCGCCATCCCGGAAGTGTCGTTCGCCAACGTGGGCGAGGTCGAAATCGCCTTCGATGTTCACGGTGACCCCGCCGATCCTGTCCTCCTGGTCGTGCCCGGGCTCGGCACCCAGATGGTCTACTGGGATCTGCCACTGGTGGAAATGCTGACCGACCGGGGTTTCTGCGTGGTCCGGATAGACAACCGCGACAACGGTGCCTCGACGATCCTCAGGGACAGAGGCAAGCCTCTCTTCCCGTCGATGATGTTCGGACTGCCTCTCGACCTCGCCTACACGCTCAATGACATGGCCGCCGATGCGGTCGGCGTGCTCGACCACATCGGGGTCGACGGGGCCCACGTGGTCGGCTACTCGATGGGAGGCATGATCGCTCAAACCATGGCAATCGACCATCCAGAGCGGGTTCTGTCACTTACGTCGATGATGTCCCGGACCGGCTCCCGCGTCGACGCCCTGCCTGGCGTCAGGGAGCTCGCCGCGCTGATGCGGACCCGGCCTACCGAAAGCCAGGAAAGTTACCTGAGGGGGATGGAGACCCTTGCCAGGGTGATCGGTTCACCGGATTTCCCCACCGACAGGGAGCGGCTGAGGCAGCTCGCTTCGATCTCCTTCGAGCGGGGGATTTACCTCGATGGAACGGCCCGGCAGCTTCATGCGATCAACTGCCAGCCGAAGCGTGACAAGGCCCTTGGACGGGTTGACGTCCCCACGGTCGTCATCCATGGATCGGCCGACAAGCTTGTCTTTCCCCGGGGTGGTCGAGCCACCGCCCGCGCGATCCCTGGCGCCGAACTGAAGGTTTACGAAGGCATGGGTCACGATATCCCCGAACAACTCTGGCCCCAGTTCGTCGACGAGATCGACCGCGTCGCCCGACGCGCCGGCAAATAGCTGACAAACCGATCAGGCAGGTCGCGTTGCTACCCGGCCAGAAGCGACGACCCCGGGACAGAGACCACCTGGATTGAAGAATCGGCCATATAGCGCTCCTTTCTTCAATGTCGATGCGGAGCCGGTCTGGTCGGGTTGCGGTGAGCGTGAAACCGGTCTGGTCGCGGATGCCTGGGTATCGGTCGGACCGCAGGCGTCGTGGTTACTCTCACTCCGGGAGTCGGGATTGCC
>JAGQUU010000128.1 GCA_020438345.1 Solirubrobacterales bacterium
AGCCAGTCGAAAGCCCACTGGTGTCCGGCGCTGAAGTCGTGATAGCTGGCCAGGGCCTCGTCCCGGGTCTTCCGTCCCTCAACCGTGTCGCGAAGTTCCATGCCGAGCGCGGCACCGAAGTAGAGCGCCGGGCGGATCCCCTCGGCGGTCAGGGGAAAGCAATGTCCAGCGGAATCCCCGGCGAAAAAGATGCCATCTCCGGTTGCGGGCCGCAGCTTGTGGGGGATCCAGTTGCCCTGGTACGCCGATTTGCTGACTTTCAGGTCATCGGCGATCAGGTCGGTAGTGGGCCGGACCGGAAAGCGTGGGTCAAAGGAACCGACCCCGACCCGGACCTCGTCGCCGGCCGGAAATGACCAGCCATAGCCTGCAGGCACGTACCGCCGGTTGATGAATACCTCGAGGTCCGCGTTGCCGCCGGGAGGATGCACCTCCAGGCCCCGCGAGAGCGGTGCATCCGGTGGCTGATAGTGGGCTCCGGCGGCCAGGACCCGCTTCCAGCCAAGCGAGTCGACCACTAGCGGAGATCTGATCACACCACGGTCGGTATCGATCGCATGAACGCCATCGGCAGTTGCCGATTCGACTCTGCCATTGACTTTGGCCGTCTCGAACTCCGCGTCGCACTGGTCCCAGAGCATCGCGCAGAAGCTTGGATAGTCGAAGGTGGAAAACGACCAGGGGACAGGCAGGCGAATCGACCCGTGGGCCGTGTGGATCAGGACTGAATCAAAACGCTGCTTCTCGGAATCGATCAGGCCGAGTTCGTCCAGCCATGCGGTTGGGATCGCGCAGGCCGAGGTCTGCCGCTCCCCGATCTCATAACGGTCGATCACCAGCACATTCGCTCCCGATCCAGCCAGCTGTCGCGCTGCCATCAGCCCGGCGAAACTCGCGCCGCAGATCAGAACATCCCGGGATCCGCTCAGATCAGTCCGCTCATCACCACGTTTGGTCGCCCGCCTTGCCATCCGAAGGAGGGTAATGAATGGGCGATCTGGAGGCTTCCAAGGCGGAGCCGGCCCATCCGTTCTTTGTCTCTGTGGGCCGGCGGGTTCGATCGGGAGGCGGGGCGAAGCTCGCCGACTCCTGATTTTTGGCATCATCCCCGGACTGTGACTACTACTGAAAACACACTCCTACACGCCCCAGAGGGGGTTCCGGTTGAAGGCTCGAACGGCCTTCTCATCAATGTTGATGGCCGGATCGTTCCAAACTACGCAGCGACCATCGTTTCGTTCGAGGAAGGCGACGTTGTCAACGGCAAAGTCGTCCGCATCGACCGTGACGAGGTTCTGCTCGACATCGGCTACAAGTCCGAAGGTGTAATTCCCGCCGGCGAGCTTTCGATCAGAAAGAACGTCGATACCTCGGAAGAGGTGGAGCTCGGCGAGGAAATCGACGCGCTCGTCGTCACCAAGGAAGATGCCGAAGGTCGTCTGATCCTTTCCAAGAAGCGCGCCCGCTTCGAGAAGGCCTGGCGCAAGATCGAGACAGCCGCCGAGAATGGCGAGCCGGTTGAAGGCAACGTGATCGAAGTCGTCAAGGGCGGCCTGATCCTCGATCTCGGCATCCGTGGCTTCCTGCCGGCTTCTCTGGTCGACATCCGTCGGGTCCACAACCTCGACGAATTCATGTCGACGACGCTCGAATGCAAGGTCATCGAGCTGAACCGGAGCCGCAACAACGTCGTGCTCTCCCGCCGTGCCGTCCTCGAAGAGGAGCGCAAGGAAGTCCGCGATCAGATCCTCGACCGGCTGCAGCCGGGCGAAGTGGTCGAAGGCAAGATTTCGAACATCGTCGATTTCGGCGCTTTCGTGGACCTCGAAGGTATCGACGGTCTGATCCACATCTCCGAGCTTTCCTGGAGCCACGTCAATCATCCTTCCGAGGTGGTGGCGATCGGCGACTCGGTCAAGATCAAGGTGCTTGACATCGACCGCGACCGCCAGCGCATCTCGCTGGGTCTCAAGCAGACCCAGGAGGACCCGTGGCAGCGCGTGGTCAGCACTTATCGCTCCGGCGACGTGCTCGAAGGCGCAGTCACCAAGGTTGTCTCGTTCGGTGCCTTCGTCGAGATCCTCGACGGAGTCGAGGGACTGGTTCACATTTCGGAGCTGGCCGATCATCACGTCGAGAATCCGAGCGAAGTTGTCGAGCTGGGTGCCAGCCTCAACGTCAAGATCCTCGAGATCGACGAGGAGCGCCGCCGCCTTTCGCTGTCAATCAAGCGGGTTGAGGGCCAGAACATGCTCCTCAAGGACCTCGGCGCCGCCCTCGCCGCAGCGTCGGGAACTCCGGCCGCCGAGGAAGAGACCCCGGAGCTGGGCCTCTCCGAAGAAGTATTCAGCGAGGAGGCCTCCGAAGGCGGGACCGCAGAGGCCGCAATCGAAGGCGAAGAGGTAGCGCCGGAAGTCGAGGCCGTCGTTGACGAAGCGATCGCCGAAGCCGACGTGGCTGACGCCGCCGAGCAGGCCGCAGCGGAAGACGAGACCCCCGAAGAGGTGGTTGAGGACGCCGTGGCCGAAGTTGAAATCGAAGCGGAGGCCGACGAGGCCGCTGCCGAAGAAGCCGTGGTCGAGGAAGCCGGGGAGATCACCTCAGAGGCCGCCGGGACCGAGGCTGAAGCCGGCCCCGCTGAAGGGGAAGAACAGTCCTGACCATCGGACTGACCGGGGGCGTGGCTGCCGGGAAGTCCGAGGCATTGAGCGCCTTTGGGCGGCTCGGTGCGGCAACAATCTCGGCTGATCAGGTCGTCCACGACCTGCTTGACCAGGAGCCGCTGCTGAGCCGCCTCAAGGACCGCTGGGGCGAGGGAGTAGCTCCGGAGGGACGGGTCGATCGCACCGTTGTCGGCGTGAAGGTTTTCAACGATCCCGAGGAGCTCGCCTGGCTTGAGGCGCAGATCCACCCCCTGGTCGGGGGCGAGCTCCACTCCTGGCTTGAGGATCTGAATCCCGACACCGAGTTTGCTGTGGCGGAGATACCGCTGCTCTTTGAAGGGGAAATGTTCCGGCGCTTCGACCATACGGTCGCAATCGTCGCCGGGGAAGAAGTCAGGCAAAAGCGAGCCCGCGCCCGTGGCCATGAAGGCGTTGAAGGTCGCGAGTCCCGGCAACTGAGCCAGCAGGAAAAGGCCGCCCGGGCAGACACGGTGATTGCCAACGACGGCTCCCCGGCCGAGCTTGAAGCGAAACTCGGTCAGCTACTGGATGAGCTGCGTCCGGAATTGGCGACCGGCGGGCAAGGCTAGGCTGTAGGGCCACCTCGAATGGCCTCCAACCGTTACTCAACCAAGGGCGGCAAACGCCGCCGGAGCCAGGCAGCGCGCCGGGGCGACTCCGGTCGTTCCCGTATGGGCGCGGGCACGGCCTTTCTGATCCTGGCGGGGATCGTCGGTCTTGGGGTTGTTGCTGCGCTGCTGATCAGCGGCGTGGCCCAGAAGGGAATCCAGGAAGTCACCTTGCCGCTTCGGCACGAGGACGTGATCCGGCAGCAGGCCCAGGAAAAGGGTGTCGACGCTGCGCTTATCGCTGCGGTCATTTACTCGGAATCCCGTTTCGTTGACCAGACCTCCCATGCGGATGCCAGGGGACTCATGCAGATCACGCCGCAGACGGCCCGGGAAATCGAGAAGCTGAGTGGCGGGACCACCTTCGAGCTGGACGACCTCAGGGACCCGGAACTGAACATCAGGTACGGAGCTTTCTATCTTTCCCACCTGCTCGACATGTTCGATGGTGACGTTGTGGCTGCCCTCGCGGCATATAACGCCGGACCTGGAAACGCCGAAGCCTGGGGGGGTTCGCGGCTGACCGTGGATGACATCGAGTTTTCTGAAACCCGCGAATACGTGAAGAACGTGCTGGAGAAGCAGCGCGAGTACCGGCACGAATACGACCTGGAACTGGGCTACTGATGAACCCGCGAACGGCCGCGCTGGCTGGTGCGGTCGGTCTGGTCCTCGCCGATTCTTCGATCGTTGTGCTGGCGCTCCCGGAGATTTTCCGGGAATTCGACACAAGCATCAGGGGCGTTTCCTGGGTTCTGATCATCTTCAACCTTGTCCTTGCCCTGCTCGCCGTGCCGGCCGCGATACTTGCCCGACGGTTCGGGCCGGGACGCTCCGCGGCAATCGGGCTGGCAGTTTTCGCCGGCGGAAGCCTGGTCTGCGGATTGGCGACGGGTCTCGGACCATTGCTCACCGGTCGGGCCGTCCAGGCGGCGGGAGGGTCAGTCGCGGTCGTTGCGGCGCTGGAGCTGATGGTTTCCACTTTCGGCAATGACCGCAAGGCGATTGCGGCCTGGGTTGGTGCGGGAGCGATCGGAGCGGCAGTCGGGCCGGGGCTGGGTGGCCTCCTGACCGAACTGGTTTCCTGGCAGTCGATCTTTCTGGTTCAGGTGCCGGTCGCGATCATCGCCGGTGTGCCGCTGCGTGAGGCGGTCATCCAGGAAACTCGCGAATGGAAGATTCCGGCTCCGGTTCAGGCGATTGAAGGGAACCATCCTCACGTGCCGGCGAACCTTGCTCTCGCCCTGGTTTCGGCTTCGATCGCCGCGACGCTCTTTTTGATCGTGCTGATGTTGATCGAAGGCTGGCTGCTGACTCCGATCGAGGCGGCGCTGGTCGTGACGGTACTTCCGGTCGCGGCCCTGATCGGTTCCCGGATCGGCAGGAACATCAATTCGGAGCGGATCCGTGCCGCCTCAGGGGCGATCCTGCTGGCCGGCGGGCTCGCCGCGCTGGGGCTGCTGCCGAAATCGTCGGTAGTCCTGGTGATCCCGCCGCAGATCCTGGCCGGCATCGGGCTTTCCCTGGTTCTTTCGGCCCTGACCGAAGCGGCGCTCCACGGACGTTCTTCCGCGGCGGTGCACGGCGGTTGGACGATCTCCGCGCGCCACGCGGGCGTTGTGGTCGGGCTCCTGATCCTCACCCCGATCTTCACCCATCAGCTGGATGACCAACGCGAAGCGGCGCTTGATGCCGGCACTGCGATCGTGCTCGATTCCCCGATCGACCCGACCGAAAAGATCGAGTTGGGCGAGAAGCTTGCTTCCGAGGTTGAGGTACAGGGTGACCGGGTGCCAGATCTGTCACCGGCCTTTGAACCGATGCCCGTCGACCCGGAACAGCGGGACCAGTATGAGCAGATCCTTTCCGGAACCGAGGACCAGTTGAAAAAGGCGGCAACCAGGGCCTTCTCGCTTTCCTTCCTGATCTCGGCCCTGTTCGGTCTTCTCGCCCTGATCCCGATCACAATGACCCGGAGGCTGGACCTGTGAGTCCGGACGAACCGACCGATGAGATGCCGGGCGGCCCGGAAGAGCCGACCGAAGTGACACCTGCCGGGGATGACCCGACCGGGAATATCCCGGAAGGAAACGAGAACCCGACCGACGTCATTTCCGAAGGCAATGAGAATCCGACCGAAGCAATGCCCGGAACGGCTTCCGCGAATGCGGGGCCAGCCGAAGCGGCAGCCCCCGCAACCCCGGATTCGGGTGGCAGCAACGGCATTGGGGTGCTTGTCGCCTCGATCGTGGCGTCGCTTCTGCTGGTTGGGGTCTACATCGTGGCCGGGGGCCTGGACAACGGCCCGGACAAAGCCGCCGATCCATGCGATGCCCGGACCTGGACAGACCCACAGAACGTCGAGGAGGCAGCACAGCAGTTTGCGCTTTCGGCAGCCGACGGCGCGGCCTGTGAACTCGGTGTGAGCCGGGAGGAACTGACCCGTTCGATCGCCGATGAGCAAGCTCGCCAGGACTTCATGGATGAGCACGGCTTCAGTGACACCGACCTTGAAGATGCTCTCAGAGCCGGTTTGAACAGGGCGGTTGACGATGCCGAAAACGCAGGTGCGCTGAGCGCTCTCGCCGCGGTTGGCATCCGGGCCGCCATCAGGGTGATGCCGATGTCGGTGATGATTGACCTGCTCGAGAACGCTGACTCGATCTTCAACGGTGATCTCGGCGGGATCGGCGAGGTAGGGGATGCGATAGATGCGATTACGGGCGGCGTGGACGAGCTCGGGTCGGGGAGTGGGGATGACCCGCTCCAGGATCTCGGCGGGGTCCTGGAGGGCGTGCTCCCGGAAGGAACCACCGACTCGCTTCAGGAACAGATTCCGGACGACCTTCGGCAACAGTTGGAAGAGGAAGCGCTGAAGCAGCTTGAGCAGGGTCTAGAGGGCCTGCTCGGCCCTTGAGCCAGATCCCGGCGGCCCCGCTGCGGAATCCGGAATCAGCGCAACGCCTCCGGTGATTTCCGCGACCCCGCTCACCCTGACGGCCCGCCGGGGCAGGTCGTTAGGGTGAGCGGGTGGCCGAATTCAAACTGAATCCATCGTTCACGCCGCTGGCCGACCAGCCGGCGGCGATCGCCGGGCTTTCCGAAGGTCTCGAGTCCGGCGAGAAGATTCAGACTCTGCTCGGGGCGACCGGCACCGGCAAGACGTTCACCATGGCCGGCGTGATCGCCGAGCTTCAAAGACCCGCCCTGGTCATGGCCCACAACAAGACCCTGGCAGCCCAGCTCTGCAACGAGTTCCGTGAGTTCTTCCCCGACAACGTGGTTGAGTACTTCGTTTCCTACTACGACTACTACCAGCCGGAGGCCTACGTTCCGGCCCAGGATCTCTACATCGAGAAAGACTCCTCGATCAACGACGAGATCGACCGGCTGCGCCACGCCGCCACGGCGTCCCTGCTTGCCCGAAGGGACGTGATCATCGTTGCCTCGGTCTCCTGCATTTACGGCATCGGATCACCGGCCCTCTACCAGCAACAGATGCAGCTTTTCAAGGTGGGGGAATGGCTCGACCGCGAGAAAGTCCTCCGCAAGCTGGTCAGGCTCCAGTACGAACGCAACGACACCGTGCTGACCCGCGGCGGCTTCCGGGTCAAGGGCGAAGTGATCGAGATCATGCCTTCCTACGCTGAATCAGCCTTCCGGATCATGCTTTTCGGCGATGAGATCGAAGCTATTCACCACTTCGATCCGCTGACCGGTGAGATCCTCGACGAGGTCCAGCATGTTTCGATCTGGCCTGCGACGCATTACGTGACCGAAGAAGACTCGGTTGAACACACACTCGAGGCGATTCGCAGCGAGCTCGATCAGAGGCTGGAGGAACTCGAAAGCGAGGGGAAGGAGCTGGAAGCCCATCGCCTCCGGCAGCGGACCCTCTACGACCTGGAAATGATCAAGGAGACCGGGTTCACATCCGGGATCGAGAACTATTCACGGCTTTTCGAGGGTCGTGATCCGGGTACCCCGCCGCATACCCTGATCGACTATTTCCCGGATGACTTCATCACTTTCATAGACGAATCCCACCAGACCATCCCGCAGATCGGCGGCATGTACCTGGGGGACCGCTCCCGCAAACAGACTCTGGTCGATTTCGGATTCCGTCTGCCTTCTGCGATCGACAACCGCCCGCTCAAGTTCGACGAGTTCATGGAGCGGATGAACCAGCTCATCCTCGTTTCAGCGACCCCGGGTGAGTTCGAGCGCACCGAATCGGACCGCGTGGTGGAACAAATCGTCCGTCCGACGGGCATAGTCGATCCGGTGATTGAGGTCCGGCCGACCGCAAATCAGATCGATGACCTGATGAACGAGATCCGGGTCACCACAGAAGCTGGTGAACGAACTCTGGTCACCACGCTCACCAAGAAGATGGCCGAGGACCTGACCAACTACCTGATCGAGCATGGAGTCAAGGTCCGCTACCTTCATTCGGATATCGACACGCTGGAGCGGATCCAGATCATCCGTGAGCTGCGCCTCGGCGAGTACGACGTGCTGGTCGGGGTCAACCTTCTTCGCGAGGGTCTCGACATGCCGGAGGTTTCACTGGTGGCGATCCTCGACGCCGACAAGGAGGGGTTTCTCCGCGGTGAGACCAGCCTGATTCAGACAATCGGGCGTGCTGCCCGTAACACAGCCGGGCGGGTGCTGATGTACGGAGACAAGCAAACCGCAGCTATGAAGTCGGCGATATCGGAGACCGACCGGCGCCGTGCGATCCAGATCGCCTACAACGAACGGAACAACATCACTCCGACCACCATCGTCAAGGGTGTGGCGGAGGAGGGCAATCTGCTGGCCATCGAGGACAAGGCTCCGGCCCGTCGCCGTCGCCGCTCCGAGGACGAGTTTGAAGGTCCGGACGAGCTCGAGAAGTCGATTGTCGAGATGGAAGAGGAGATGCATGCCGCAGCCGAAGATCTCCGCTTTGAGCAAGCTGCCCGGCTTCGCGACGAGATCCGCGAGCTCCGCCGCGACCTCGACGCAATGAAAGCCGGGGCCTAGGTACGGTCTGATCATGGAGAGAGAGCACATAGCCCGCAACGACTTTCCGTCGGCGCACGGGACCGAAGGATTCGACATCGACTCGGTCGGAGCGCACCTGGCCGCGGTAGCTGCCCACGTTGCAGCCCTGGAGGCCCGGATCACCGCGCTGGAAACTGAGCGGGAAACCCTTCGGCACCAACTCGCGGAAGCCAAAGCAGCAGATCCCGCGCCGGCAACCGGTTCCGGGACCGACCTCACAGCGGGGGATGAAGTGGCAGCCCGCCTGATGGTCTCGAAACTCGCGATGGATGGCAAGAGCCGCGACACGATCCTGATGCAGCTGGCAGTCGAGCACGATGTCGCCGACCCTGCGGCCCTGGTGGACGACGTCCTCGCCCACCTCTCCTGATTGGCCGCCAGGGCCTGACAGCCAGGCAGGTTGCAAGGCACGCAGCCCCAGACAAAACGCGCAGTCAAAGGCATGAAAATGCACCCGGTTTCGGGTCTGCGGGCCTCCTGGGAAGCCCGCAGGGCTAACGAACATGTGTTCGGTTCCCTAGTATTGGTGTGAGTGACTCGTTCCGAACGCATCCTCATCACCGGCGCCCGTGAGCACAACCTCAAGGGCATCGATCTCGACCTTCCCCGCGATGCCCTGATCGTGGTGACAGGGCTGTCCGGTTCGGGCAAGTCGAGTCTGGCTTTCGACACGATCTACGCCGAGGGTCAGCGCCGCTATGTCGAGTCGCTCTCGGCCTATGCACGGCAGTTCCTCGGGCTGATGGAGAAGCCCGATGTGGACTCGATCGAAGGGCTTTCCCCGGCAATTTCGATCGACCAGAAGACGACCTCTCGCAACCCGCGGTCAACGGTCGGCACGGTGACCGAGATCTACGACTATTTGCGGCTGCTCTGGGCCCGGGTCGGCCACCCGCATTGCCCTAACTGCGGCAAACCGATCACCGGGCAGACTCAGGAGCAGATCACCGACCAGTTGATGACGTGGGATGAAGGGATCCGGTTCATGGTGATGGCTCCGGTGGTCAGGGGACGCAAGGGCGAATACGGCAAGCTCTTCGATCAGTTCCGGGCTGACGGCTATTCCCGGGTCGAGGTCGACGGCGAGATGCGGATGCTGGACGAGGAAATCGTCCTCGACAAAAAGTACAAGCACGACATCTCCCTGGTGGTTGACCGTCTTGTCATGAAGCCGGACCTCCGGCGTCGGCTCTCCGAATCGGTGGAAGCAGCGGCATCGCTGGCCGAAGGTCTGGTCGAGATCCAGAAAATGGACGGCGAAAGCCAGACCTTCTCCGAGAACTTCGCCTGTCTTGAATGCGGGACTTCGATGCCGGAACTGGAGCCGCGGATCTTCTCCTTCAACGCTCCGCATGGCGCCTGTCCGGCATGCACCGGACTCGGGTTCAAGAAGGTAATCGATCCGGAACTCGTGGTCCCGGATCCGACCCTTTCGGTGGCCGAGGGAGCGATCCAGCCCTGGCGGTCCGGGTATTCCGGCTACTGGCGGCGTCTGAACAAGGCGGTGGCAGCAACCTACGGAATCGATATTGACGCCCCCTGGCAGGAGCTGACCCAGAAGGAACGGGATGTCTTTCTCTACGGGACCGGAAGTGAACGCCACACGATCCGGACCAAGAGCAGGGCGGGCCGCCAGCGAAGCTACCAGGTCAAGTTCGAAGGCCTGGTCAACAACCTCGAGCGCCGGTATCAGGAGTCCGACTCCGAGGCGGTACGCGAGAAGATCGAGGGCTACATGGCCGAGCAGCCCTGCCCCAGCTGCCACGGGGCTCGCCTGAGGCCGGAGAGTCTGGCCGTGACCGTCGGCGGAATTTCGATCCGGGACTTCACCGAGATGTCGGCCGTTTCGGCCCGCGAATGGGTCGAGGGACTCGAGTTGAACAAGACGGAGACGGCGATAGCCCGGCTGATTCTCAAGGAAGTCGAGGAGCGCCTTTCCTTCCTCGTCAACGTCGGCATCGGCTATCTCTCGCTGGCCCGGTCGGCCCGGACGCTTTCGGGCGGCGAAGCCCAGCGGATCCGGCTGGCGACCCAGATTGGTTCAAGCCTGGTCGGGGTGATGTACG
>JAGQUU010000129.1 GCA_020438345.1 Solirubrobacterales bacterium
GAGGTGAACCACCTGCCCCTTGCTGGATACGGCTGAACTCATCGCCGGTCCATGATGGCAACTCTGCATGACGCTACGCCCGTCGTTGCGGGTCGCCTGATGACGCATTTCCCGCAAGCTGCGGGAAGCCCCGCGTCAGCAGCCGGACTCAGCCATGCCCGCCCAGATAGGAGCTCATCTTCACCAAGGATTCCGGATCCTCGAGCGCCCCGAGCAGGGAAGCCGCATCAACCCCGGATGATTCCGTCGAACCCGCTTCCTCGGCCACCTGATTGACCTGCCTCTTGGTCAACTCCAGCGAATACGCCGGCTGGCCGGCCAGCTTCGAAACCAGCCCGTTCACCTCTTCGGAAAGCTTCTCCGGAGCTACAACCCGGTTCAGGAAACCCAGCTGCATGGCTTCCTGTGGCCCGAACTCGCGGCAAGTCAGCACCAGTTCCTTGGTCGCCGCCGGGCCGATCTCCCGCACCAGCCGGGGAATGCCTCCCCAGGCGAGAGGGATGCCCAGGTCCACTTCGGGTATCGAGAAGCGGGCATCCGAGGCAGCCACCCTCAGATCGCAGGCCGCGGCGACGACCAGGCCGCCGCCGACACAGTGCCCGTGGATCCGGGCGATGGTCAGCGGGCGGGTGGAGGTCAGCGCATCGGCCATCCTGCGGCCAAGGTCGGCAGCTTCAAGCCGGGCCGTTTCGCTGGTTTCACCTTCCACTCCGGCGAAGGCGGTCAGATCGGCCCCGGCACTGAAGGCACGACCGGCCCCTCTCACGACCACGACCTTCACTTCACCTTGCCCGGTGAACCATGCCGAAGCATCGATCAGTTCTTTCAGCAGGACTCCCGAGAGTGCATTCAGCTTCTCCGGCCGGTTCAGTACGAGTTCGCCGACCGCCCCTTCAGCCGTCACATCAATTGTTTCGAACCCGGGTACCTCTGCGGTCTCTGACATGGCCACATTCTAGGAGACGCCGCCCGCTAGTCTCGACGCATGATCTACCTGTTGCGCCACGGCGACGCCGAGCCCGACCAGGGTGGTGGCGACGCGGCCCGCCACCTCACCGCGAAGGGCGAAACCCAGGCCCTGGCGGCCGGGCTGGCGATGGCAAGTCTGGAGCTGGGAGTTGACGCCTGCCTGGCCTCCCCGCGGGTCCGGGCTCTTGACACGGCGACCCTGGCCTGCCGGGCGCTCGACGTCGAGGCCGAAGTCGTAGAGGCGATCGGCTACGGGGAATACGACAGCCTCGAACTCGCAGCCGGTCGCGGCGACACCCTGATCGTTGGCCACGAACCGGCCCTGTCGGCGGAGGTTGCCCGTCTGACCGGTGCCAACGTCAAGATGAAGAAAGGCGGGCTGGCAATCATCAAGGACAGCCAGCTCCAGGCTCTCCTTCGCCCCGCCGACCTCTCCGGAATCGCATCCGGCGGCGCCCGTCCGTCAATTACTTGATGTCCTGGGCGGGCGGGTTTCTGTGGCCATCCGGCGCAGAGCGGATGGCATGCAGTCAGTCGTAGCGGGCCACGGTGAAGCCGATCATCATCGGCACGTGGATTGCGAAAATGAGCAGTGAAAGGGTCAGCACCACGAGAGTCCCGCCGGTAACGTCGTTGCGCACGAAGGCGTACTCGATCAACCCGGCGATCACCAGATAGGCAAGGAAGGACCACTTCGCCACATCGAAGAACCGTTTCCAGCGGAAATTCTTTACCCGGGCCAGAGCCAGAAAATTGAGGGCGAGCAGGAGCGCCGAAAGCACGAGCAGTATCACCGCCGGCATAAGCGACACATCGCCCGGAATATGCGAGGAGAGATAGATCCCGCCGGCCACGATCAGGGCCAGCGAAACCATCCCGACCTGGGTCACCGGGGGCAGGGAAGTCTCTTCCGTCATCAGCCGGCCGCGATCCTGGTCATGATCAACAGGGTGGCGACCTGCAGCAAGCCGATGATGCCCGAGGTGTAAATGAATCGCTTCATCAGCTTTTCAATCACTGCAGGATTCGGTGCCGGCTTCTTGAGCTCGATCAGGATCGCGATATTCGCCGGTTCGAGCAGACCGAGGGCGATCACCGCCATCACCCCGACGACGACGTAGCTCGCGACCAGCAGACCGTGGTGGTAGTAGCTGCTGTCGACAGTGCCCATTTCCACCCCGAGCTGCCAGCCAGCGGCCAAGGTCACACTGACCACGGTTGGCATGATCAGGACCATCTTCGGCATCAGCTTCGTGGTCAGCTCGATTCGGGCCGGCACCGACATTCGACCGAGAATCGGACCAATCACGAAGCCCATGAACAGGTCGACGATCGTCCAGGCGGCACCGAAAGCCACATGCAGGAAAATCAACGGCCAGAGTTTGCCGGCCGCAATCGCCGCGACAAGCAGTCATTCCAGGGTCCCGACGGCCCGCTGTACAAGGGCGAGAACTGCAGCACCGGGCA
>JAGQUU010000130.1 GCA_020438345.1 Solirubrobacterales bacterium
ATCATCATGCCGGGCGTGATCTTGTCGCAGTTGGAGATACAGACCATCGCGTCGGCGCAGTGGGCGTTCACCATGTACTCGACGCTGTCGGAGATCAGGTCTCGGGAGGGCAGCGAATAGAGCATGCCGCCGTGACCCATCGCGATGCCGTCATCGACCGCGATCGTGTTGAACTCGAGCGGGACACCGCCGGCCTTCTTGATCGCCTCGGAAACCACCTCCCCGACCGGCTTGAGATGGGTGTGGCCGGGAACGAACTGGGTGTACGAGTTGGCAACCGCGATGATCGGCTTGCCGAAGTCCTCGCTGGCTACACCGGAAGCGCGCAGAAGGGCGCGGGCACCAGCCATGTTGCGGCCATGAGTAACGGTCTTCGATCTGAGCGGCGGCATGGGCTGCAGATTACTCTCAGCTCAGCCCGAGCCGGACCCTGAGACCCTGCGGGCTTCAGAAAGCCGGCGATCAACCCGAACCGGGCCTCGCCGTTGAATCTGGACTGAAGAAGCGAGTGCTATATGGCCGATTCTTCACTCAAGTTGCCTCTGAGTCGATCTGGCCTGATCCGGAGCTCCCTTGGCTAGAAGAGCTGGTTTTCGCCGGCGAAGATTTCGCTCACCGAGTCATCGGTGAAGATTCGGCGGATCGAGTCGGCGAGCGTACCGGCAGTGCTGAGGACGTGAATGTTGTCCGGAGCACCCGGGCGGAGCGGGATCGTGTCGGTGACGACGATCTTCTCGAGGCCCGAGTTCTCGTAGGGCAGGCGCTCGAATGCAGGTCCGGAAAAAACACCGTGGGTGGCGCAGGCGATCACCGACTTGGCACCCTCGTCGAGAACGGTGCGGGCGGCCGCGCAGAGGGTCCCGGCCGTATCGATCATGTCGTCGGAGATGATCGCGACCTTGTCCTTGACATCGCCGACGACATAGCCGATCTCGGCAACCTGCTGCCTTGGCCGTTCCTTCTCCATGATCGCCCACTCCGTCCCTACCTTGCGGGCGAAGTTCCGTGCCGCTTTGGCACGACCCGCATCCGGGGAGACGATCACCAGTTCCTCGGGCTGATACTGGTCAGCAAACCACTGAGTCAGCATCGGCTGCGCGGTCATGTGGTCGACCGGGATTGTGAAGAAACCCTGGATCTGGCCGGCGTGGAGATCCATGGTCAGGACCCGGTCAATACCGACCGCCTCAAGCGACCTTGCGACGACCCGGGAAGTGATCGGTTCGCGCGGCGCCGACTTCTTGTCCTGGCGGGCGTACCCGAACCAGGGCATGACAGCAATGATCCGGTGTGCCGAGGCACCCTGGGCGGCATCGGCCATGATCATTAGTTCCATCAGGGCGTCGTTCGGAGTCATGTCCGTTTCGACATTCGCGCAAGTGGACTGGACGAGAAAAACATCGGCGCCCCGGATCGATTCCTCGAACCGACCGTAGATCTCGCCGTCCGAAAAAGTCTTCAGGGTGACGTCACCAACCGAAAGCGAAAGCTTGCCGGCGATCTTCGCGGCGAGGTCCTGAGACGAGCGACCGCCGAAGACCATTGCCCGCTTTGAATAGTCATGCGGAATGGTTGTGGCAACTGAAGCCTCGGTAACGGTCACTGACTGGATTCCCCTTCTTCATTGCGGGCAGCGAGCCGCCCGGCGTAATCATCAACGTTTCTCTGGTCGTTCCTGCTGACCGACAAAGCACCGGGCGGAATGCTCTCCCGGATCACGGCGCCGGCGCCAGTGTACGCACCATCCCCGACTTCCACCGGGGCCACAAGCATCGTGTCCACCCCGATCCTCACATTCGAGCCGATCTTGGTCCGGTGCTTTTCCCTGCCGTCGTAGTTGGCGGTGATCGTTCCGGCGCCGAGATTGGACCCGTCGCCGATGTCTGCGTCGCCTACATACGAAAGGTGAGGGATCTTGGAGCCGGCACCGACATTGGAATTCTTGACCTCCACGAAAGTGCCCGCCCGGGCTCCGTCGGCAAGCTTGGCACCAGGACGCAGATAGGCGAAGGGCCCAACCGAGCAGCCCTCCCCAAGTTCACAGAGGTTCACATACGAGTGGATGACCTCGCTGCGATCACCGATCCCGGAATCGATCACGGTCGAATGCGGACCGACCACAGTGCTCTCGCCGAGCTCGGTTGCCCCGCGCAGGGAAGTGCCCGGTTCGATCCGGCTGTCCTGGCCGATGGTCACTCCGGCATCAATCCAGGTAGTAGCCGGATCGACGATTGTCACCCCGGCCAGCATGTGTCGTTCAAGGATTCGTTGACGGGCCTCCGCCTCAACCACTGACAGGTCGGACCGGTTGTTCACTCCGAGGTTGATCGCCGGGTCCTTCGATACATGGGCAGTTACCAGCTCGCCACGGGAACGCATCACAGCGATCACATCGGTCAGGTAATACTCGCCCTGCGCGTTGTCACTGGAAAGCTCACCCAGCGCCCAGGCGAGCGACTCCCCGTCAAAAACGTATGTGCCCGAATTGATCTCGCGGATCGCGAGTTCTTCCCGGGTGGCGTCGCCGTCGGCTTTCGCTTCAACGATCTTTCGGATCGTCCCGTCCCCGCCCCTGACAATCCGCCCATAGGAACCCGGGTCATCGAGAACTGCGGTCATCACGGTTGCCGAAGCACCGCTTTCATCCTGTGAAGCAAGCAGACCGGTGATCACATCGGAGGAAATCAGTGGCACGTCACCCGAAAGAACAAGCACCCGCGGCGACTCGCGCACGATTTCAAGTGCCGATCGGACCGCCCCTCCAGTCCCGTTCGATTCCGGCTGTTCGATCGTTTCGACACCGTCCGGCAGGGCGTCCCCGAGGTTGCGGTCAGGAGAGACGATCACCGCTACCCGATCGGCACCGGCCTGCCGGGCAGCAAGGATCGGCCAGGCAATCATCGGACGTCCGCAGACGGGATGGAGAACCTTGGGCAGGGACGAGCGCATGCGCGTGCCCTGACCTGCCGCCATGATCAGCGCTGTTACGGGGGCCCCGGTCACTGGGGGGATTCTAGATGCTGGGGTTCAGTCTGGCCAAGAACCCTTGATAAACGCGGCCGACGGCTCTAGCGGAGACCGTCGTCAAGAGAATCGGAGAGCTGACCAAGATCCTTCGAGAAAAGAATCAGGGTCCAGCCGGTGAAGATCAGGTCGATCCCGACCAGAAGACCGATCGCCCAGTCCGCCGAGGTCGGATAATCGATCCAGAAGATGGCGCCGATGATGATCCCCAGTAGGCCGTTGACGGCCAGCCATCCGGCACCGGGCAGACCGCGACGCGTGAAGGCAACCATCAGGCGGGAGAACCCCATGACCAGGAAGTAAATGATCAAAAGCAGGGTGAGGGCTTTCATCCCTTTGTCCGGATTGACCAGCAGGAAGACGCCGGCCACTAGCGTGAGCAAAGCCCAGAATGCCCGGATAATCACGTGAAGCGCCCCCGGGGCGCTGAAAGCCCAGGCGAAAACGAAGACGGAAGCCACGACCAGGATCCAGCCGATCAGCACGGTGATTCCCCATGACGCTAGAGCCGGCACGAGAATCGCAAAAGCCCCCAGCAGCATCAGCACAATGCCGAAACCGACCAGGAAACCAGAACCACGGCTGTCCTTCACTTCACTTCCTGAGCTTTCCATGGCATCAGC
>JAGQUU010000131.1 GCA_020438345.1 Solirubrobacterales bacterium
CCCTGAACTATCTGATGCGGAACCTTCGGGCCCGGGATCCCGCTTCACTCGAGGTTTGCGCGCTCCTGACCAAGCCGGAGCGTCGCCGGGTCGACGTGCCGATTCGCTACACGGGTTTCGAGATTCCCAACGAGTTCGTGGTCGGATACGGCCTGGACTTCGCGCAGCGCTACCGCAATCTGGACCATGTGGCCCTGCTGCCCGAGGATGCGGTCCCTGATCGTTGAAAAAATCTCACTCTGGCACCGCTCTCCGTAGCCGTCTGATGGGTTCTCCCTGCTAGTCTGACGATTCGGCCTCAGGACGGGAAATGCCCGTCATAGGCCTTGGAAAGCGACCTTAATTTGAAACGGTTCTTCAAGAGCGCGGCATTCCCCATCCTGCTGGTAGTCATTCTGGCGTTCGTAGCCCAGCGTGTGATCAGCCCTGACAGTGGTGAAAAGCCGCCGACTTACAACGAATTCCTCACCATGGTTGACAAGGGTGAGGTTGAATCAGTCACCGTCAATACGAAGAACAATTCGCTTGACGTCACTGAGAAAGCCGCTGATGGTTCTGACAGCGAAGGCGAGAAGTTCGAAACGGGCTACCCGCCGAACACCGAACAGAGCCTGATCAACCAGCTCCGTGAGGGTGATGTCGCGACCACCGTCAAAGGCACAGGCGGCAGCAGCCTGCTTTCCATGCTCACCTACATCCTTCCCTTCCTTCTCTTCTTCGGGTTCTGGATTTTCCTGATGAACCAGATGCAGGGCGGCGGGTCCCGGGTAATGAGTTTCGGGAAGTCGAAAGCCAAGAAAATGGCAGTCGACGCACCGAAGATCAACTTCAAGGATGTGGCGGGCGCAGACGAAGCTGTGCAGGAACTCCATGAGATCAAGGAATTCCTCCAGACCCCGAAGAAATTCCAGTCACTTGGGGCGAGAATTCCCAAGGGTGTGCTGCTTTATGGCCCTCCCGGCACGGGCAAGACGTTGCTCGCGAGGGCGGTGGCCGGAGAGGCCGGGGTGCCGTTCTTCTCGATTTCCGGGTCGGATTTCGTTGAAATGTTCGTCGGCGTCGGTGCCAGCCGGGTCCGTGACCTCTTCGAACAGGCGAAGCAGAACTCCCCTTGCATCATCTTCATGGACGAGATCGATGCTGTCGGTCGCCATCGCGGCGCTGGAATGGGCGGCGGTCATGACGAGCGCGAACAGACTCTCAACCAGCTGCTGGTCGAAATGGACGGTTTCGAGGTCAAAGACAACATCATCCTGATCGCGGCTACCAACCGGCCTGACATTCTTGACCCGGCGCTGCTCAGGCCTGGCCGTTTCGACCGTCAGGTCGCGGTTGACCGCCCGGACCGGGCCGGTCGCAAGAAGATTCTCGAAGTTCATTCGCGTGGCAAGCCACTGGCGGGAGAAATCGACCTCGACGCACTGGCTGGCCAGACACCCGGCTTCACCGGGGCGGATCTCTCCAACCTGATCAACGAGGCGGCTTTGCTCACCGCGCGTTCGAGCAAGCGCGAGATCACCCAGCACGAACTTGAAGAAGGAATCATGCGCGTGATCGCCGGCCCGGAGAAGAAGACCCGGATCATGTCGGAGAAGGAACGAAAGATCACCGCCTACCACGAGATGGGGCACGCGATCGTCGGTCACCTGCTGCCGAACTGCGACCCGGTGCACAAGGTCTCCGTGATCAGTCGCGGGCAGGCACTCGGGTACACGATTTCACTCCCGGCTGAAGACAAGTTCCTCACCTCCAGGGCGGAGCTTTCCGAAACGATGGCGATGACTCTCGGTGGCCGCGCTGCCGAGGAGCTGGTTTTCAACGAGGTGACCACTGGCGCCTCGAATGACCTCGAGAAAGTCACGGCCACGGCCAAGCAGATGGTGATGCGCTTCGGAATGTCTGAACGTCTGGGCCCCCGGGTTTTCGGACATGACCGTGGACAGCCCTTCCTTGGCCGGGAAATGGGCTCGGAACCCGACTACTCGGATGAGATTGCCCGCGAGATCGACGACGAGATCCGCAGGATCGTCGAAAATGCCCATCAGACTGCCCGCGACATTCTCGACGAGCGTCGCGAGGACCTGGAACGGATCTCGGAGATCCTGCTGGTTCGGGAGACCATTGACGCTGATGAGTTCGTCGCTCTGCTTGAGGGTGCCAGCGAAGAAGAGGTATTCCCGCCGGGTGAAGAAAACAGCGAGCCGGACTATCCCTCGGAGCCGGAGCCGGTGCATACGCCTCCGACCGACTCGACCACTGATCCCGCACCGGGTCCGCCACGCCCTGGCTATGCCGGTGGCATGACAGACCTCCGTTCCGACCAGGAGTAGCGGCCGAAGGGGCCGTTAGGGCCGTGAGGCCGGTCCGGCGCACGGCCCTGCCACCATCAAGTGAAGGCCTCTGGCTCCGGGACGCACCGGCTGGGAGATCTAGCTGCGTGGCTTGCGTGGAACGGGTTTGATCCGGCCGCCGATACCTGCGGTGTCAACGGTTCTCTGCCAGGAAGCAGCCAGATCCGCCGCATAGTCAGGATGGCTTCGGCCGGCCAGTCCGGCCGGCAGTATTTCGTGCCCGTAGGGAGTTACCCAGACAGGCACATAATCGATTCGCTCAACTTCGGACTGGCCTTTCTGCAGCCGGAACCTGAACAATGCGATCAGCCCGTCCTGGGTTCCGACGGGCAGTCCGGAGTGGGCTCCCTGGTTACTCAGGAGGTTGCCCGCGCTGAAGACGACGAACTTGCCGCCGATCCTTTCGATCGGCTGGACCACATGCGGGCCCTGTCCGGCGATCGCGTCGACCTCGTCGATTGAGAGGATCGCCCTCGCGAGTTCCCTCTGGGCGGTATTCGGAGAGGTGGAGTTTTCGTCACCCCACTGCATGTTGACGAGAATCGCGTCGGCCCCGGCTGATTTCAGGCGCCTTGCGTCCCGGGCGACGATCCGGGCCTTTGTCGCCGCCGGCTCGGCGGCCGGCAGGACGTTCACCGACCAGGGCGACGGCAATGGCAACCCGTTGGTCGCGTCGGTATAGGCCAGCAACCCCACCTTCGCCCTGCCGGCGCGGATGATTGTCGTCCGCTTTTGGTCACGGGCAGAGGAGAACGACCCCGTATGTGCCACGCCGGCCTGATCGAGCAGTTCACCGGTCTCATCGATTCCGACCTGGGCCTGGTCCACCGAGTGGTTGGAGGCGGTGTCGCAGGCCCGCCAGCCGGCTTTGCGGATGGCTCCGGCGAGGGCAGACGGGGCGCTGAAGATCGGAAATCCGCTGGGTTCACCGGTCGTGATCGGTGTCTCCACATGGCAGATTGAAAGCGCCGGTCCCTTGATGAAACGACGGATCGGCTCGAACATCGGACCGAAGTCATATTCGCCTCCGCCGTTGGCCAGGGCATCCAGCCAGACCGGTGAATGAATCAGAAGGTCACCACTGGTCGAGACCGTGAACCGGGTGACGGGATCCTTGGCCGGCGTCGGCTTGAGGGAAGGCGTAGCCACGACCAGGCTTGAATCATCGGCTGCGGGGCCCGCTACCACGATGATTGCGATCGCTGCGGCAACGGCCAGGACAACGGCTCCCGGTACCCAAAGGCGGTTCCGCCTCTTTTCCGATTCCAGCTTCCGCCTCAACTTCGGGATACCGCCTGAGTCCTCCTGGCTCAACTCCGTCTTCCAACCTTCCATTTTCGGGAGGGACTTAGAATATTCAGGCAAGTGGACTCGTTCGAAACCGACGTTGTGGTCATAGGTGCAGGCTTGGCGGGTCTCTCCGCGGCCCGGGAACTGAAGCGC
Organism: Solirubrobacterales bacterium; assembly: GCA_020438345.1. GTDB lineage: Bacteria > Actinomycetota > Thermoleophilia > Solirubrobacterales > 70-9 > 67-14. The sequence goes on from JAGQUU010000131.1 coordinate 3,795, forward strand.
TGCGGGGTTGACACGGCGGTGATCGAAGCCCGTGAAAGGGTCGGTGGCCGAACCCTGAACGAGCCGATAGGCGACGGTGAAATCATCGAACTTGGTGGCCAGTGGGTCGGGCCGACCCAGGACCATGCACTTGGCCTGATCAGGGACCTGGGATTGGAAAGTTTCCCGACCTGGAACACCGGGAGGAACCTTTTCGAACGTAAGGGGAGGATCCGCTCATATGAGGGGACGATTCCCAAGGTGAATCCGGTTTCGCTGGCGGAAGTCGGTGTCGCTCTGAAACGGCTCAACCGGATGGCGGAGAAGATCGACGTGAACCGTCCATGGACGCAGGCCGAACTTGCCGCCTGGGACTCCGAGACTTTCGCGACCTGGATGGGCCGGAACACGAGGACCGCTGCGGCCCGTGACATGTTGCGTCTGGCGATCGAGGCGGTGTGGGCAGCTGAGCCGGAGGATGTCTCCCTGCTTCACGCACTTTTTTACATCCGCTCGGCCGGCACGCTTGATCTTCTTCTCGACACTGAAGGCGGGGCGCAGGATTCGCGCGTTCTGGGTGGTTCCCACCTGATTTCCGAACGCATGGCCGCTGAACTCGGCGACGCGGTTCATCTCGGGTTTCCGGTCCGTCGTATCCGCTGGCAACGGATGCCCGGCGACACCGGGGATTCACCGATCGAGATTGGCCCGCATCCCGTCACGGTGGAAGCTGATGGTCTGACGGTTTCCGCCCGGGCTGCGGTCGTGACGTTGCCACCGGCCCTGGCCGGCCGGCTCGAATACGACCCGCCCCTGCCGGCGATCCGCGACGGTCTGACCCAGCGAATGGTTCAGGGAACCGTGGTGAAGTGTCATGCGATCTACCCGGAACCCTTCTGGAGGGATGCCGGTCTTTCCGGGCAGGCGACCAGTGCCGACGGCCCGGTTTCGGTCACTTTTGACAATTCCCCGCCCTCCGGCACGCCGGGTGTGCTGCTCGCCTTCCTTGAAGGCAACGCGGCCCGCCAGGCCACGGACCTGCCACCCGCCGAACGTCAGCGGCTCGTGCTCGATTGCCTGGTTCGTCTTTTTGGTCCGGAAGCGGCAACCCCGCAGCGCTTCGTGGACAAGGCCTGGGCCGCGGACGAATTCGCCCGCGGCTGCTACGGCGGATACCTGCCCCCAGGGGCCTGGCTCATGTACGGCGAGGCGCTGCGTGCCCCCGTAGGTCCGCTCCACTGGGCCGGTGCCGAAACCGCGACAAGGTGGGCCGGCTACATGGATGGAGCGATCAGCTCCGGCATCCGCGCAGCCACCGAGGTCATCGGCGCCGAGGCCCTGCCCGCATGAGAGTAATGGGGATTGTCAATGTGACCCCGGATTCCTTCTCGGACGGAGGTGAGTTCTTTGATCATGAGCGGGCGATCGGACATGGCCTGGAACTGGTCCGGGACGGAGCTGATGTGCTCGACATCGGCGGTGAATCGACCAGGCCGGGAGCTGACGAAGTAGTCTCCGTCCAGGAGGAACTCAGGCGGGTGATCCCGGTGGTCGAGGGTCTGGCCGGTGAGGCACCCATTTCGATTGACACAACAAAAGCCGAGGTCGCCCAGGCTGCCATTAAAGCGGGTGCGAAGATCGTGAACGACGTCACTGCCCTGCGTGGTGACCCCGACATGGCAGGGGTCTGCGCCGGGAGCGGGGTGGAAGTGATTCTGATGCACATGCTCGGAACCCCCCGGACGATGCAGAACGATCCGAGGTACGGGAACGTGGTTGACGAGGTCGAGGAGTTCCTCGCGGTCCAGGTGGGGATCGCGGAGGCAGCGGGGATCGCCCGTGAGCGGATCTGGATC
>JAGQUU010000132.1 GCA_020438345.1 Solirubrobacterales bacterium
CCCGGCCGTGATGTTCGCTTCGGGCCTCTCCGATGAGGATTCCGCTGCCTCCTGGCAAGCGGTTCGTGACGGTTCCGCGAGGATCGCCTACTGCTCGCCGGAACGTTTCGCTTCATCCGCTTTCATGGACCTCGTAAGGGCCCGCAACATCGACCTGCTGGCGATCGACGAGGCACATTGCCTCTCCGAATGGGGCCATGACTTTCGACCCGACTACCTGCGACTCCCGAAGGTAGCGGAACGTCTCGGCAGGCCCCCGGTCATGGCATGCACCGCCACCGCCACCCCTCAGGTCACAGCCGAGATCGCCGAAAGGATGGGAATGTCGGAAGCTGCTGAGATCCACTCCGGCTTCGATCGCCCGAATCTCAGTTTCGACACGATCGCGCTTGAGGGGAAAGGCTCGAAAGCCCGAAAGCAGGCTCTGCTTGAACTCGGCCTGACTGACCCGGACAACCGTCCGGCGATTGTCTATTGCGGCACCCGGAAGAGCACTGACGAACTGGCGGAGGACCTGCGATCAACCGGGCTGTCCGCGGTCGGCTACCACGCCGGGATGGCCCCCGACGAACGGGCCTCGGCCCAGCACCGCTTCATGGAAGGTGACGCGGAGATCGTGGTTGCGACGAATGCCTTCGGGATGGGCATCGACAAGGCCGATGTCAGGTCCGTTTGGCATTGGGCGATCCCCTCCAGCGTCGAGGCCTACTATCAGGAAGCCGGACGTGCGGGCCGGGATGGCAAGCCGGCCCGGGCTGTCCTGCTGGCGATGAGGGCGGACCTTGGCCGTCTCGTCCGTTTCAACGAACAACGCAAGGTCGATCCGGCCGGAGTGCTCTCGTACGTCGACGGGATCAGAAGGGCGGCCGGGCACGACGCCGATGGCAACCCCGGTTCAGTCACCACCGAGGCGCCTCGGTTCGACGGAGACCGGGTCCGGCTGGCGGTAGCCGAACGCGCCGGGGCCCTCAAAGTCGACCCCGCTTCCGGAGGCAAGCTCCTCATCACACCCGGGGCCGAAACCGGCCAGGGTCCGATTCGGTCCGCCTGCCGGGTCGCCGAGGACCGGGGCTGGGCCGCCTACCGGGCAGTCGAGGCATTCAGTTTCTCGGCCACTTGCCGTCGACGCCAGCTGCTCGATCATTTTGGTGATGACGCTCCCGGTGAGCCGACCGGCCGGTGTTGCGACATCTGCGATCCGGTTGAGTGGCTGCCCGACCCCGAATCAATCAGCATCCAACGCCCTGGCAGACTCACCCGCAAATCAGCGACTCCACCGCCTGATCTCGCCCCGGCGGATGAGCCGCTTTACGAAGCGCTGCGCAAGTGGCGCCTTGACGCCGCCGGCGGGAAGCCCGCGTTCCACGTCGCATCAAACCGCACTCTCACCGCAATCGCGTCCGTAAAGCCACTTGACGAGGACTCCCTGCTCGCCGTTTCCGGAGTCGGACCATCATTCATGGAGAAGTACGGCCCCGATGTGCTGAGAATCGTTTCGGGCTTCGACTCGTAGTCAACGCCCGCAAAATGAAGCCGTTCCACGCCGCTTCGGGACCCGATCAGTGACGGGAAGCGACGCCGCTTTCAACTGCACCGACAACCTTTTCAACCACGGCTTCCGCGGTGAAACCAACCTCTTCATGAAGTAGATCCGGCTTGCCATGAGTCACGAACCGGTCCGGCAGACCCACCCGCAGGACCCGGGCCCTCTCCCCCGGATTGGCGAAGCTGTCTTCTAGATGCTCGATCACCGCTGAACCGAAACCACCCTGCAGCACGCCTTCTTCGATGGTCACGATCAGGTCATGACTCACCGCCAGACGCTCGATCATTTCAACGTCAAGTGGCTTGACGAACCGGGCATCGGCGACGGTTGGCCGAATTTCCTTCTCCTCAAGGAGTTCCGCCGCGCCGAGCGCAATGCCAACCCCTGAGCCATACCCGACCAGAGCTACCTTTTCGCCGTTGCGAAGCATCTCACCGGATCCAATCGGGATCAGTGCGGGCCGGTCGGCGATGTCCACCCCGACCGCGGAGCCTCTGGGGTAGCGCAAGGCGGATGGACCATCGTGGGCGATCGCGGTGTGAAACATGTGGGCAAGCATCGCCTCGTCACGCGGCGCCATGACGACCACATTCGGCAAGGAACGGAAATACGCGATGTCGAAGGCTCCGTGATGGGTCGGACCGTCATCGCCAACCAGGCCGGCCCGGTCCATCGCGAAAGTCACATCAAGATCCTGGAGGCAGACGTCATGGACGATCTGGTCGTATGCCCGCTGAAGAAATGTCGAGTAGATCCCGCAGACCGGCTTCCCTCCCTGGAGGGCGATGCCGCTCGCCATCAAGACTGCGTTCTGTTCTGCGATACCGACGTCGTAGTACTGGTCCGGTCTCTCATCAGCGAGCTTCTGGAGGCCCGCCCCACCGGCCATCGCTGCGGTGATCCCGATAACGCGGGGATCATTTTCAGCCTCGGATACGAGCGCTTCGGAAAACACCTGAGTGTACTGTGGCGGCGCACTCTTCGGCTCCGGCTTTTCGAGGATCTCCGGAGCTATGGATGCCGGTGCGTCGGATTCCTGGATCGGTATCAGTTTCGGTCTTTCCGAGGCCGGCGCGCCATCAACAATGGACCCTGGCTTCGCGGCATGCCATTTCTCCATGCCGGCCAGCCCACCTTCTTCAGCTGGAGCAAAGCCGCGGCCCTTGACCGTGTGAACATGGACCACGACCGGCCGGTCGGCGGCGAGAGCTTCCGTCAAAGCGCGCCGCAGGGCACCGACATCGTGGCCGTCGATGACACCCATATAGGCGAGGTCAAGCTCTTCGAATAGAAGCCCAGGAGCCCAGTAGGCCTTGATCGCTGATTTCAGTTCTGGCCCGAGCCGTTCGATCCGCTTGCCAAGACCGAGCGGCAACTTCGTCAGCCGGTCTTCCACTTCTTCACGCGCATGGAACAGGCCGGGCTTGAGACGAGCCCGCTGAAAGTAGCTGGACAGCGCACCAACGTTCGGGGA
>JAGQUU010000133.1 GCA_020438345.1 Solirubrobacterales bacterium
AAGGCCAAGGCGCGGCGCGGTCAGGCGATCGCCGTTCTCTCTTCGGTTCTGGTGATCGGCGGACTCGCGGCGATCATTCTGACCAGCAGTGGATGGCCCGATGTTCGCGAGACTTTCTTCTCGGCCGAGGCCTTCAGAACATCGTTTCCGGAAATCCTGAAGGGCTTCTGGCTGGATGTGAAGCTGTTCATCGGCGTCGAGATCGTGGTTCTGATTCTCGGCCTGCTGATAGCTGTGGTCCGGACCAGCAAAGTGCCTGCGCTTTTTCCGATCCGGGTTCTGGCAGCGGTCTATTGCGACTTCTTCCGTGGAGTACCCGTCATTCTGCTCGTCTACCTGATTGGTTTCGGGATTCCCGCCCTTGATCTCGCCGGGATGCCTACCGATCCGGTCATACTGGCGGCAATCGCGCTTTCGCTGGCCTACAGCTCCTATGTGGCCGAGGTCTACCGGGCCGGGATCGCGTCGATCCACCCGAGTCAGACCGATGCGGGACTCGCCACCGGTTTGACCCGGATCCAGACCCTCCGGTTCGTCGTGGTCCCGCAGGCAGTCCGCCGGGTCAGGCCACCACTACTCAACGACTTCATCTCTCTCCAGAAGGATGTTGCCCTTGTTTCAGTTCTTGGTATCGCGGAGGCCTTCAGAATCGCCCAGATCGAGACTCTTTCGACTTTCAACTACACACCCTTGCTCGCAGCCGCATTGCTGTACCTCGCGGTGACCATCCCGATGGCCCGAATCCTCGATCACATCACGGCGAGAGAGCAGATCAACTCATGAGCGGCCAGCGACAGCCGGTGATCGAGATCCGCGGGGTCACCAAAGCCTTCGGTGACCGTCAGGTGCTGGACGGAATCGACCTGGTTCTCCGGGAACACGAGGCGATCGCCCTGATTGGTGGTTCAGGGTCGGGGAAATCGACTCTGCTGCGCTGCATCGACCTTCTGATTGAAATCGACGACGGGGACATATTCCTCGACGGCGAAGTGATCACCGACCCGGCAGTCGACCCGGTATCAATCCGGCGCAGGCTCGGCTTTGTGTTCCAGTCCTTCAATCTCTTTCCCCACATGACCGTGATTGACAACGTGACGCTGGGGGCGGTGCGCGCTCACGGTGAAAGTCGACGGGAAGCGAAGGAACGGGCGAGGGAGCTGCTTGATCGGTTCGGTCTGGGCGGCCGTGAGAATGACCGGCCCGATCAGCTTTCAGGGGGCCAGCAGCAGCGGGTTGCGCTGACCCGAGCCCTGACTGGCAAACCACGGGCGCTGCTACTCGATGAAGTGACCAGTGCGCTCGACCCGGAACTGGTGGGTGACGTGCTCGATGCGGTCAGGGACCTCAAGCAGGAGGGCATGACGATGATCCTTGCTACCCACGAGATGAGCTTCGCCCGTGAGGTAGCCGATGAAGTCGCGTTCCTGCATGAGGGGCGGATCATCGAGCAGGGCAGTCCGGACAAGATCCTCTCCGATCCCGGTCAGCCCGAGACCCGGAAGTTCCTGCGCCGCCTCCTTGCGGCCGGTCGTATCTGAAGCCCGCCACACTTTCGGCGGCCAGCACGGGGCCGGCCGCCGAA
>JAGQUU010000134.1 GCA_020438345.1 Solirubrobacterales bacterium
AGAGTGAGGGGGGGTGAGGGGCGAAGGAAATTATCACAATGACTGCAAAGTTGCAGCGACTGCAACTTTATTGCTAGGATTCGGCTGTGTCATCAGCGAGCCAACCGAGCCTGAGGGAACGCAAGAAGGCGAAGACCCGCGAAACGATTGTGCGGGTCGCTCTCCGGCTGTTCGCGGAACAAGGCTACAGCCAGACTACGATCGCACAGATTGCCGAGGCGGCAGATGTTTCGCCGCGAACCGTGTCTACCTACTTCCCGGCGAAAGAGAACATTGTGTTCGACATCAGCTCCGAAGCCAAAGAGCGACTGTCGAACGCGATCATTGACCGTCCCGAAGGACAGGACACCATGACGGCCCTGAGGACGTGGCTTACGAGCGAACGGGTCGTGCTCGATCACGACCCTGAGCTACACAGCTGTCAGCGTCTCGTGATTGACCGTGAAGAGCCTCTCGCCGCCCACGAACGGGCGTTGATGCGTGAGGTTGAAACGACCCTGGCCAGGGGATTGGCGGTGGATCTGGGCCTCGGCCCCTCTGAACTTCAACCGCGAATGGCAGCGGCAGCTGCGATGGCGGTTTTCGACCTGCTCCAGGAAGAAGAAGGTTCCGCAAGGCTCGAGGGGGAGTTGCCACCGGTCGAACAGCAGCTCGAGCTGCTCGACCAGGCACTGGCATTCATCACGGGCGGGGTTGCCGCTCTTCGTGAACACCAGTTCTGATCCGTTCCCTGCGCCCATTAACTGGGACCGCCCCGGAGGGGGGCCGGGGCGGTCGGTTCCTCTTTGGGGGAGGACTAGAAGTTGCCTGGATGGCGGGCGCTGAAAGTACCCGGCGTTGAGCGGGGGCTCTTGCTCCATCCGGGACCATTGCCCGGGGTCATCGAGGTGTCAAAGCGAAGGCCGGCGACGATCATGTAGGCGTGGCCCGGGTTCGAGTAAACCGTGATCCACTTGCCCTTGCCACGCTGACCCCAGCCCATGTATCCGGTTGAAGCCATCGGCGAGCTGACAAAACGGCCACCCCGAAGCGCAAAGCTGACCGATCCGGAGCAGTCGTAGCCGGAATCAAAGAAGCTGCCGTGGCCGCCACCGTAGCGGTAGGGCTTGAGGCGGATCTTGTTGGCCCAGTCGATTACCTTCTTGACTCGGGCCGGGGCGTTGCTGGGCGCATAGGCCTTGCCGTTGACGATCCGCGCCCTGCGAATCGGCTTGCAATCCTGGTTGCCGACAGAAAGGCCGCCGCTTGAAGCGGCTGCGTCACAGGAAGCCGCGACGGGAGAGGCTGAACCAGCGAGAAGAAACAGGCCAGCTACGAAGCCGACGAGGCCAGTCGCGAGGATGCGCCAATAGGAATGATTGCTGTCAGGGGTCGAGGGGAAAATGCCGATCTCCTTATTTGTGCCTGCGGGGTTAGCTGACGGGCTGGCGCTAAAAGAGCAGCGCTCCCGCGGAGTGATCCGCGAATTCGCCCCAAATACCTGGTTCCCCCGCTTCCCGGCTCTGATGAGAACCGGAAACTCGGCGTATCGGTTTTGCAGAATCACAAATAGTACAGAATTTCCTAATACATTGCTAACAAAGTCCGATTTTCGTGATTCAAGTCTCTTCCGTCCGACGCGGAAACCCGCTCTCTTCCTCGGTTCCCTTAGGGTTTGGTACATGAAGTCCGCCATGCACAGAGACGTCTCGTTTGAGCCCTTTGCGGCTTCGGATATTGCGAACTACGAGTCCAAATTCAAAGTTGCGGAGGAGGTCGCCGCCATGGCCGAATCGGGACAGGTGATCGGAGCCGGTTCCGGATCCACGGCATTCCTCGCTGTGCGCGCCATCGCTTCCCGTGTGAGACACGGTGAACTCCATGAGGTCCGGCTAATTCCCAGCTCACTGGAATCGGAGATGACAATCACCGGGCTCGGGCTGGTTCAAGCCGACCTGGCGGAGGTAGCTCCGGACTGGCTGTTCGACGGGGCGGATGAAGTGGATCCCGACGGAAACCTGATCAAGGGCAGGGGTGGGGCGCTCTTCAGGGAGAAGCTTCTTTTCGCCTCCTGCCAGCTCAGGAGAGTCCTGATCGATCCATCGAAGCGGGTCGATCAACTTGGCACAGGTTTCCCCGTCCCGGTGGAAGTCGTGCCCCGGGCGGCCCCCGTGGCGATCGCCGCTCTCAAAGCGATTGGAGCGGTCTCTTCAGTGATCAGGACCGGGTCGGGAAAAGATGGTCCGACTCTGACCGAACAGGGAAACCTGCTGCTGGACTGCCATTTCGAAGAGATCGGCGAAGGACTTGAGGAACGGATCAAGGCGATCACCGGGGTGCTCGATTCCGGCCTGTTCCAGGGCTACGGCCCCGAGATCATCGAAGTGTGAACGTTCCCGGCTTCAGATGATCAGACGCTTCTCAAGGCGGTTGATCGCTACACGCCACATTACGGCGGCCAGGACCAGCAGCCCGGCGAATCGCAAGGCGTCAACTGCCTCAAGCCCAAAACTGGCACCGCGCACCAGCTCAACCAGCTGGTAGAGCGGGTTGAACTGGGCGGCGACCTGGAAACCTTCGGGTAGCTGGTCAATCGGAAAGAAGGTCCCGGCAACCAGAAACAGAGGCGTGATCACAAGGGTTGTGACGTAGTTGAATTGGTCGATCTTGCTGACAGTGGCGGCCATGGTCATGCCGAATGCCGCGAAGGCGAGGGCGGTCACGAAGGCAAAGACCGGCACCAGAAGCATGGTCAGCTCCGGTTCCAGACCGAAGAACATGGTGACTATCAGCGGGAAGCAGCCGAAGACCGCAGACCGGAGCCCGATCCAGAGCATCTCGGCAGTCACCAGCTCTTCCACATCAACCGGTGCGGCAAGGATCGCGTCGTAGGTCCGCTGGAAACGCTCCTTGACGAAGGTGCCGAACATGGCGGGCAGCGCAGATGAGAAAACGACGGCCGTTGCGACAAGTCCGGTGCCGACAAACTGGACGTAGTCGACGCCGTCCACGGTGGTGACCAGGGTGGAACCCAGCCCGAGGCCAAAGGCGAAGAGGTATACGACTGGTTCAAAGGTGCTGGTGAAGGCGGTCGACTTCCAGAATGTGCGGAAGTTGGCGAGCTCGCGACCCATCACGGCCAGAATCACGGCCGGCTCAAGCCGGCGCACGGGTTTCATTCGGCGTCCTCACCGGTCATCAGCACGAAAACATCTTCAAGAGACGCGGCCCGGTGCACTGCATCCTCCGGAATCAGACCGGGTTCTGCCTGCTCGGCACCGACAATGGCGATTGCCGGCCCGGCCGCCCGGACCCGCAATCCGGCTTCCTCGGCCGCCGCCCGGACTTCGGCCAGCCGCTCCGGGGGGCCGTAGACCTCGGCTGAACTCACTCCCACGTGTTCGGCAATCAGTTCGGAAGGTTTCGCGCGGGCTATCACCCTGCCTTCAGCCATCACTGCGACTTCATCGGCAAGCCTTTCGGCTTCCTCGATGTAGTGGGTTGACATCAGGATCGTGGTGCCACCAGAGCGGAGATTGTCGATCAGGGTCCAGAGTTCCGTGCGGATCTGCGGATCTAGCCCGACTGTCGGTTCGTCCAGCAGCAGGAGCTTCGGGTCGTGGATCAGGCCACGGGCGAGCAGTAGCCGCCGGCGCATCCCGCCGGAAAGCCTGTCAACCGCGTCCTTTCGCCGGTCGGTCAGGCGGGCGATTCCGAGGGCACGGTCCACTGCGGCACCGACATCCTGAACCCGGTACAGCCTGGCGAACACCGCAAGGTTCTCCTCCACGGTCACATCGATGTCCAGGTTGTCCAGCTGAGGAACCACCCCCATCCGGGCCTTTGCCTTCTTGGCTTCCCTCGGCAGTTCGAAGCCGAGGACGTGGAGGCTGCCGCCATCCGGGATCGCCTGCCCGGTAAGCATCTTCATCGTGGTCGACTTTCCTGCCCCGTTCGGGCCGAGCAGACCAAGGCAGAGTCCTTCCCCAACGACCAGGTCGAGGCCGTCTACTGCCTTTATCGAGCCAAAGCTCTTGGTAAGTCCGTGAATATCGATCGCGGGCACCGGGGCAGTCAATCAGAACCGACGACCCGGTCCGGGAAACGTCTGCTTCCAGCGTTAGCCTGCCACCATGATCCGCGGCAGAATCAGGCGTGGCAAGGGGGAGGGACCTGCCGGCGAGTCCCCTGAACAGGTGATCGAAATTGACCCGGGTGCGCTCGGAAACATCTTTTCTGTCCCGACCTGGCTGAGGAACGCGGGCCTTGGAGCATGGTTCCTGGTTGGTATTGCCATCCTGCTCCTGGCGCTCGTCTGGCTGGCGACTCTGACCGAAGTGATCGTAGTCCCGGTTATCGTCGCTTCGATCGTAGGGGCCGTCGGTTCGCCTCTTGTTTCGAGGATGAACCGTCACGGGATGCCTCGCGGCATCGGCGCGATCCTGGTGATGCTCCTACTTGTCCTGATCGTGTTCGCCTGCACCGTGATGGTGGTGAACGGGGTCGTCCAGCAGATTCCCGCCATCAGTCATGACCTGAACTCCGCGGTGGATGACATCAGCCAGTTCGCGGCGGATCAGGGCATCGACCAGCAACAGGTGGACAAGGCCCGGGAAGGGGCCAAATCAGGCGCAACCGACGCAATCGGGACGCTCCTCACCGGATTACTCAGCGGGATCTCCGGGCTCTCGTCCACGCTCTTCTTCGTGGCGATGGCCTTCCTTTGCTCGTTCTTCATGCTGAAGGACGGGCCGGTGATCAGGAACTGGGCCGAGCGTTCATCGAGCCTGCCGCCGCAGGTGGCCAGGATAGTCACGGGGCGAATGATCGCTTCGCTCAGGGGCTACTTCCTGGGAGTAACTATCGTCGCCGCTTTCTCCGCCGTGGTGGTGATGATCGGGGCGGTCATCATCGGAGTGCCTCTGGTCGCGACGATCGGGGCGGTCACCTTCGTGGCCGGGTTTGTGCCGTATATCGGGGCCTGGACGGCGGGAATCTTCACTGTGCTTCTTGCCTATGGCTCCGGGGGGACGGATGCCGCAGTTGCCATGGCTGTGGTCCAGCTGCTCGCCAACGGGGCACTCCAGCAGATGGTTCAGCCGTTTGCGATGGGCAGTGCTCTCGGTATTCATCCGCTTGCGGTGCTGGTGGTGACCATCGCAGGCGGTGCCCTGTTCGGATCGATCGGGCTGATTCTCGCGGCTCCTCTCGTTGCCGCGGCAAGCGGGATCATCCGCGACCTCAAAGGAGCCGAGGGCTTGCCAGCCGATCAATCAGCTCGTAGTGGCGGACCAGACGATGAACCGAAAGCAGCCCTGACCTGACGGTCTCGTGAGCGCAGTCACCGATCCTTGCGGCCTGGCCCGGATTGTCCAGCAGTCCGTCAATCGCGGCCGCGAAGGCGGGCAGGTCCCGTGGGTCGTCCACCAGCAACCCGGAAACACCGGCTTCAATCTGGTCCTGGATACCGCCGAGGCGGCTTGCCACCATCGGCCTTGATTTCCACATCGCTTCCGAAACGGTCAGGCCAAAGCCCTCGGCCAGGCTCTTCTGGACAACCACATCGGCCCGCCTCTGGATCGCATTGACCATGAATCCGTTTTCATCGAGGTCATCCATCGGCAGGCTCACCAGGTGAACCCTTGCTCGCATCGGATCGGGCAGTGACTCCCAGATCTCAACGATCTCCCGGAAGACGGAGGCACCCTCAGGATCATCGTCTACCCCCGAGCTTTCAGGTCCGACAAGAGCGAGATGAGCATCCGGATTGCGGAGATCGCGGCTGAACAGGGTGAGCAACCCGGAGTGATCCTTGAGCCGGTCCCAGCGTGAAACCTGGGCGACCAGGGGAGCTTCCGGGGGCAGATGACCTGTCTGCAGGATCGAGGCCCGGCGAGTCACTTCTCCGGCGTCGCCTTCGGAACGGGTAAAGCGAGGGTTTGATCCCGGATCATCGCCACTCAGGCCGATCCTGCCGAGCACTGCCCTCAGCGTGCTTTCGTCCATCTCCTGGTTTTTCGGAGTGAAGGCATCGATCCCGGGAGGAATCACCGTCGTAGTGTCACGGTCGAGAACCGACCAGACGTACTCCGGACGGGAGAAGACGCTGCCATCGGCGGCAGAAACCAGATCTGAAAGAAGCTCCTGGGCCCCGAGGGCGATCTGATTGGATTCGTCGACGCCAATGTGGCAACGCCAGATGACCCTGGCCCCGGTCTCCAGGATTGCCGGGATCAGCCCCGCAGTTTGCGGATCATGGAGCAGCACAACATCTTCGGGCGAAATGCGGGAAGCCAGACGGGCCGAACTGTCGGCGAGGAAGTCAAGATAGGCATCCCGCTCCGCCTGGCCGAGCGGGCCTCCATCACCCGGGTCCCCGTGGAGTTGGTTGTGAATACGCTTGGTCAAGACAAAAAATGAAGGATCCTCCTTCAGCACCACCCATCGGGTGTCGACCCCGGAATCGAGTACATACGGCAGATATGCACGAAGCATCTCGGCG
>JAGQUU010000135.1 GCA_020438345.1 Solirubrobacterales bacterium
CAAGGTTCCTCTTCCTGACGCTTCTGCTCCTGGGCGGCCGGTTCTCTTTTTCAATCCGAAGTCAGGGGGTGGAAAGGCTGAAGAGTTTGATCTTGCTTCTGAAGCAGGGTCGCGGGGTTTCAAGACCGTTGAGTTGACCAAGGGGGCTGATCTTCGGGAGTTGGTTCTGGCTGAGGTTGAGGCTGGGGCGGATGGGTTGGCGATGGCCGGTGGGGATGGCTCCCAGGCTGTGGTGGCTGAGATTGCGGCCGAGCACGACCTTCCTTATGCCTGTATTCCGGCGGGGACTCGGAATCATTTTGCTCTTGATCTTGGGGTTGATCGGGAGGATGCGGTTGGGGCTCTTGATGCCTTTGTCGATGGCGGGGAGCGGTTCGTTGACCTGGCCGAGGTGAACGGGCAGGTGTTCGTGAACAACGTCTCGCTCGGGATCTATGCGGAGGCGGTTCAGAAGGACGAATACCGGGAGGCGAAGATCAAGACCCTGCTTGACACCGTGCCCGAGGTGCTCGGGCCGGACGGCGACGCTCCTGAACTCGAATGGCAAAGCCCGAGCGGCAAGCAGCATCAGTCCGGGGCGGCAATCCTCGTCTCCAACAACAAGTACCGGTTGGGCAAGGCGGTGGGCTCGGGGACCCGACCGAAGATCGACGACGGGAAACTCGGGATTGCGATCCTGGCCGATCCCGTGACTGCCGGACGGCGCCTTCGCAGATTCCAGACGCCCTGGCGGGACTGGTCTGCGCCCACTTTCGAGGTTGGGGCTGACCAGGAGGTGGCTGCCGGCATCGACGGCGAAGCGGTGATGCTCGCGCCTCCGCTCAAGTTCAGGATCCGGCCTGGAGTGCTCAGGGTGCGGATCGCCCGTCAGCACCCCGGTGCCTCTCCGTCTGCGGCCATTCCCGATGGGACCTTCCAGGAGATCGTCGCCCTTTTCAGGATCGCCATGGGCAGGCCACCCGCGACCGGACCGATTGTGAAACACCAATCCGGGAAGATCACCTGAAGATGATCGGCAAGGCGAAACAGATACTTAGCGAGATCAACAGACTCGACCAGGCCGTCTACGCGGCGGTCGCGACCTCGCCGACGCCATCGCTTGACACTGGTTTGCGGAAGCTTTCCAACGCAGCCAACTACTCACGGATCTCGGGTGGAATATCGGTTGGGCTTGCCGTCTTTGGCGGTTCGGCCGGCCGGAAGGCCGCATTTCGGGGTATGGCATCGATCGGGGTCACATCGGCGGTCCTGAACGCACTGGTCAAGCCCGTCGCGAGGCGCGCGCGCCCCGACCGTGAGGGGGCCGCTGTGCCTGAGGCGCGGCATGTGCGGATGCCTACCTCTCACTCCTTTCCCTCCGGGCACTCCGCTTCGGCCTTCGCCTACGCGGTCGGAGTCGGCCACGTTCTGCCCTGGTCGATCCCGCCCTTGGTGATGCTCGCGGCCGCGGTCGCCTATTCACGCGTTCACACCGGTGTTCACTACCCGGGCGACGTCGTGATCGGCTCGCTCTCCGGATTCATCCTGGCCGAGGCGACCAACACCTTCCTCGACTCTCTCTAGCGGCGCAATAGGGTGGGTCCATGGAGGTCTGGATCCATCAGTTCTCGTTTGCGGGGAAGACCGTTGCGGCCGCGAGGCAGATCGAGGGATGGGGATTCGACGGGATGCTTCTGGCTGACAGTCAGGATCTGAACGCTGATATCTGGGTCGAACTGGCTCTCGCAGCCGAGGCGACCTCGAGCCTGAAGCTCGGGCCGGGGGTGACCAACCTGGTTACCCGGCATCCGACCGTTACCGCTTCGGCTGCTTCCACTCTTCAGATCGAGAGTGGGGGTCGGGTCGTTCTCGGTCTGGGCCGGGGTGACTCGGCGGTTTCGAAGATCGGGCTTGGTTCCCAGCCGGTGGCTGAGTTCGAGGAAGGGCTGGGGCAACTTCAGGTCTTGCTGTCTGGCGAGAGCGTGTCCCTGTCAAACGGCACCGAGGCGGCGATCGAATGGCTTGCGGCAGCTGACGCTCCGAAGGTTCCGGTGGTGGTTGCCGCGACCGGACCGAAGGTGATCGCTGCGGGGGCGAAACATACGGAGATGATCGACTTCACAGTTGGTGCGGAACCAGCCCGGCTCGAATGGGCGATCGCTCATGCCCGTGAAGCCGCTGGAGGCCGGGACCTCTCGCTGGGCGCCTTCCTCGACATCGGCGTCTCCGAGGACCCGGCTACCGCCCGGAACTTGATCCGCGGCAGCACCGCGATTCTTGCCCGGTTCGGGGTCGAATCAACCTCGACCGAAGGGCTTTCCGACCAGACCCGGAAAGGCATCGAGAAATTGGCCTCCGAATACGAAGAGGCCGGCCATG
Organism: Solirubrobacterales bacterium; assembly: GCA_020438345.1. Classification (GTDB taxonomy): domain Bacteria; phylum Actinomycetota; class Thermoleophilia; order Solirubrobacterales; family 70-9; genus 67-14. The sequence continues at coordinate 2,359 of JAGQUU010000135.1, forward strand.
GCAAGTCGAAGTCCGCCGCCGCACAGGGTCTGAGTGACGAGTTCATTGACCGCTTCGGGGTCTGCGGAACTCCTGAACAGGTGGTCGCGAAGCTGAAGGAGTTGGCCGCGCTCGGGCTGGACCGGATCGTGATGGTTCCCGGTTCGCTCGACGCCAATCCGGAAGCCGTCGCCGAATCGAACAGGCTCTTTGCCGAAGAGGTTCTTCCCCAGCTGAAATGAGCTTTGGCTGGGAACGTCGGCTGACGGCGTTCGGGGCC
>JAGQUU010000136.1 GCA_020438345.1 Solirubrobacterales bacterium
GCGAGGCGGCGAGGTCTTCGAGTTTGAGTTCTTTGAGGCCCTGATCAACAGCGGCAAGCTCGGTCGCACAGAATTCGATCAGGGCTTTCGCTTCCCCGCAGAGTTCAAGCGTTTCCCGGAGCTGGGTGTCCCCGGAATCGAGCCGCTGGATGATCTCGTCAAGACGGGCGGTCGCCGCCTCATAGCTGGGGGCTGCTTCCCCGGATATTTCTTCACTCACTGTCTTCCAGTCCTTCCATGCGTATCTGCTCGAACTCTCCCTGCTCCCCATTCTGGCGGGGTCGGCGGCGTCTTTCGCCACCGACGACCGCATCCACGGCATCGTCGGCAAAATGGATCCTGACTTCACCGGTCCGTCTTGCTGCGGGCGCGTTGACGACCGGTTCTCCCGACCTGCTTTCAACTCGGGCGTAGCCGCGCTCAAGGGTTCGCTGGGGATCATGAGCACGAAGCGCAACACGCTCCGTATCCAGCTTCCTCTCCCCCGCTTCCAGCCGCCGGGAAACCCTCACGCCAAGCTCCCGTGGACGCGCCGAGTTGCGCTGCCGATCGAGTTCAACCACCCTCGTCGCCCGGGTCGATGCCCGCAGCAGGCCCTGTTCGAGACGGCCTTCGGTCAAGTTCGATCTGTCCCGGACGCCGCGCTCCGCCGAAGCCCGGATCTCCCTGGTCTTTTGGTTCAGCCGGACCCTCTCGGCCCGGATTGCCCGGCCGGGACCGGCAGCCCGGGCGGCCAGGGGGTTGATGCGCTCGCGCACGGCCGACCGGCCCGCGCGAACGATCCGGACGGTCGCGGCAAGGAGCGCGTCTCGGGCCGCTGGCACCTCGACACCCACCACCGCATCCGCGGCATGAGTCGGGGTCGAAGCCCGGACCGCGGCCACATCATCAAGCAGGGTGGTATCCCTTTCATGCCCGACCGCGGAGACCACCGGGACCGCCAGCACCGCCACGGTACGGCACAGATCTTCGTCGCAGAAGGCCCAGAGGTCAGTGAGGCTGCCACCTCCCCGGCAGATCACAATCGCATCCACCTCACCGAATGCCGCCATGTCGCCCAGGGCGCGGGTGATCAGCGGTGCGGCCTTGCGGTCCTGGACGGGGGCGAATCCCCAGACGATCTCGCCTTGCCATCCACGCCGCCGGAGACCGACCAGCAGATCCTGCCGGGCCGCACCGCCCTCGGCCGTGATCACGCCGATTCGCCGGGGCAGCAGTGGGCGGAAAAGCTTCTTCTGGGGAAGGGTCAGGCCCTCGGCTTCAAACTGTTTGCGAAGCCGGGCCAGACGGGCGATCAGGTCACCTTCGCCGGAAGGGCGGATCTCCTTGGCCCGGAAGCTGAATGAAGGTGAGGCGTTCCTGCCACCCTCGTAATAGTCCGGCGAGCCGGTCGCGACTATCCGGGCGCCGACCTTGACCGCTCCTTCGGGCAGGTTCAGAGCGTCGAATTCCCGCTTCCACATCGTGCCCTGGATGCCGCCCCGTTCATCACGCAACTCGAAATAGATCTGGACCCGGGACTGACTCAGGCTGGTGACTTCCCCGGTGATGGTCGCTACCGGCAGTTTTCTCAGATCACGCTTTAGCTGCTGCGCGTATTCACCGACCGGGGTCGGAGCTGGTCCGATATCCGCCTGATTCGGCCCGGCTGGTTCGTGGCGCTCGGGTTCCCCGGCCTCGGTGTCGAAGGGTTCGTAGCTCACGGTTTCAGCATGACAGTGACCGGCGACGGTCTTGTGTGAACAATCGTCACTCATCGCTGTTTTCCCTTCAGAGCAGGAGAAATCCTGACTTTCCGATCCGATGTTCGACTTTTATGACCATCTGACTCGACATTCTGCCGAACGCCGTGCTACCTTCCCCGTCTCATTTATTGAGTTTGTAGATAAACAAAGTAACTTCATCAACAAGGGGGATATCCCGAATGAGTGTCAGCGGTACCAAGAAGAACCGGCGCATCCAGGCGCTACTGATCCTGGCCCTCGTGGCCTTCGGCGCGATCGTCGTCGGCTGCGGTGGCAGCAGCAATGGCAGCGACGGGGGCAAAGAGAAGGTCCAGCTCGTGGCCTATTCCACCCCACAGCAGGCTTACGAACAGCACCTCGAGCCCGCCTTCAAGGAGACCGAAGCCGGCAGTGGCATCGACTTCAGCAACTCGTTCGGCGCCTCCGGTGACCAGAGCCGGGCCGTTGAAGCCGGTCAGTCCGCCAAC
>JAGQUU010000137.1 GCA_020438345.1 Solirubrobacterales bacterium
AACTGGAGCTCGGATGGGGACTCTTCCAGGCCCCCGTAGTAGCGGTCACAGGAACCAACGGCAAGACAACCACCACCGAACTGATCGCCCATCTCCTTCGCGTTGCCGGTCGTCCGGTGTCCGCGGCCGGGAACGTCGGCCATCCACTCTGCGAAGTAGCGATGGAAGCCGCAGCCGGGCAAGCGGTTGGGATCGTGGTCTGCGAATGCTCCAGCTACCAACTTGAGGATTGCGAGAACTTCGCGCCCGAAGTAGCGGTATTTCTCAATCTGCAGCCCGATCACCTTGACCGCCACGGTGACATGGAGGCTTACCGCGAGTCAAAGCTGAAAATTTTCGCCAATCAGGTGGAAGGGGACATCGCGATCCTGAACGCCGATGATCCCGCGACCGACGGGGTCGAGACCAACGCCGCTCCGCTCCGGTTTTCGCTCGCCAATGATGCGGACGTGACCATCACGCTCGACGGCGAGAGCATCATGGTCGAGGGGCGACGGCTGGTCGGTGTGGGCGAGATGAAGATCCTCGGCCGGCACAACGTCGCCAATGCCATGGCAGCTGCCGCCTCGGCACTGGCTCTCGGCCTCGATGCCGATGCCGTCGCCGAAGGGCTGCGGAGTTTCGAGCCGGTCGCCCACCGCTATGAGCCGGTGGCCGACATCGAAGGGGTGACATTCATCAACGACTCGAAGGCGACCAATGTCGATGCCACCCTCGCGGCGATCAGCGCTTCGGAGCGTACCCTCCACCTGATCCTCGGGGGCAGCGAAAAAGGGGAGCCCTTCGATGCTCTCCTCCCCGCCGTCCAGGCACATTGCCGCGGGATCTACCTGATCGGGGAAACTGCCGACGAGATCGGTGAAGTTCTTGAACCGGCCGGGCTCGAGATTGTCCGCTATTGCGAGGACCTCGAAGCGGCGGTGAGCGAAGCGGCCGGAGCTTCGGTGCCCGGAGAGGCGGTACTGCTCTCCCCGGCCTGCGCCAGTTTCGACCAGTTCCTGAACTACGAAGACCGCGGTGACGCGTTCCGGTCATTCGTGAGGGAACTTGATGTCTGAGCATCGAACCGCACTCAGGCCGGCCAAGGTCAAATCGAAAGCGCGGCGAGGCATCTCGACCGAGTACAGCCTGCTGCTGACCGCGACAATGATTCTGCTCGCCTTCGGTGTGGTCATGGTCTTCTCGGCCAGTTCGACCAGCCGGATCCTCAGCGACGGCAGCCTCGCCGACAGCACCTTTTACCTGAAGAAAACCATGCTGGCAGTAGGTATTGGACTGTTCTGCATGTGGGTCGCGATGCGTGTGAGGCTCTCCCGGTTCCGGGAGGTGACCCCGAAACTGATGATCGGGGTGCTGATAGCACTTTGCCTGGTGCTGGTATTCGGGGCAGCGATCAATGGAACCCGGGGCTGGTTCATCCTTGGTCCGATTCAGGTTCAGCCGGCCGAGTTCGCAAAGATCGGGCTGATCCTCTACGGGGCGAATCTTTTGGCCGACCAGCCCGAACGGCTTCGTTCGGTAAAGGAGATGGGCCCGTATCTGCTCATGTCAGGCGGTGCCTGTGCCCTGGTCCTTCTCCAGCCCGACATGGGATCGGCGATGATCGCGATTTTCTCGGTCGGAATTACTCTTTTTGTGGCTGGCGCCAGGCCGCGGGACCTCGGCCTGCTGGCCGGCGGAGTCGCTTTCTTCGGCCTGATTTTTGCCCTCATGGCTCCGTACAGAAAGGACCGCCTGTTGACCTTCCTGAATCCGGAAGGTGACGTGACCGGCAACGGGTTTCAGGTGATCCAGGCGAAGATCGCAATCGGTTCAGGCGGATTCGACGGAGTCGGAATCGGCAACGGGGTGCAGAAGGCGTTTTACCTCCCGGAGGCGCATACAGACATGATCTCCGCGGTCATCGGCGAGGAGTTCGGTTTCGTCGGAATGGTTGCGCTGATTCTCGTTTACGGACTGCTCGGCTACGCCGGCTTCCAGATCGCCCGCAAAGCATCAGATAATTACGGACGAATCCTGGCCGGCGGACTGACCGGATTGATTCTGGTCCAGGCATGCCTGAACCTTTACGCGGTGATGGGGATGGCCCCTTTGACCGGGATTCCCCTCCCGCTCGTCTCATACGGCAACAACAGCCTGATTGTCAGCCTGATCGCGATCGGTCTGATTCTCAACGTGGGCCGGGGAGGCAAAGCGGCAACCCTGAAGAGGCCGGTCGGGCGCGGCGGGCCGCGGCAGGTTGAAAGACTGAGATTGATTGAAAGCGATGTCCAGAGAAGCAGACCAGCGAAAAGGAAATCCGGTGCCCAGGGTCGTCATAGCGGCAGGCGGTACGGCGGGGCACGTGGTTCCGGCCCTGGCCATCGCCGACGAGCTTCGAGATAGAGGGGCGGAAGTGACCTTCCTCGGGGCGCGCGGACGGCTTGAAGCCCGGCTCGTGCCTGAAGCGGGTTACGAAGTCGACCTGCTTGATCTTTCCGGGATCGACCGGCGCAATCCGGTCAAGGCCGCCAGGGCTGCGTTCCAGGCTGCTGCCGCGATCCCCAAGGCGAAGAAGCTGATCCGGGCCCGGGGCGCGGATGCGGTGCTGGGTGGTGGAGGTTTTGTTGCCGGTCCGGCCGGGGTGGCCGCCCGTCGCCTGAAGCTGCCACTGGTGCTGACCGAGGCGGACCGTCATCTCGGACTTGCGAACCGGCTTCTGGCGCGGCGGGCGGACCGGGTTTGCCTTGCTTTCGAGATCACGGACATCGACCGCGCCAACGTAAGGGTCACCGGCCGGCCGGTCGGTCGCCGGGTACTTGACGCCGACCGTGGTGCCGCCCGGAAGAGGTTCGGCATCGACCCGAAGGAGAAATGTCTGCTGGTTATGGGTGGGAGCCAGGGAGCGCGGAGCATCAATTTTGCCGCGGTCGAAGCCCTGGCCGAGCGGGAAGGCCGTGATTTCCAGGTTGTGCACGTTTCCGGCTCACGGGATTTCCGGGAAGTCGGGAAGCGCCTGGCTGACGCTCCCCACGGGGACGGATACACCCTGCTCGAGTACGAGCCGGACATGGGTGACGGGATTGCGGCGAGTGATCTTGCTCTGGCTCGCTCCGGTGCTTCGGTCTTCGAGCTTGCCGCTCTTGGCCGGGCTGCCGTTCTGGTCCCGTATCCCTTCGCGACAGCCGATCATCAGACCGCGAATGCCCGGTGGATGGCCGATGCCGGTGCCGCAGTAATCGTGCCGGACGGTGAGCTTGATGCGGACCGCCTGCTTCGCGAAGTCAAAGCCATTTTCGATGACGAGACTTGCCTGGCCGGAATGTCCTCTGCGTCGAAGGCACTGGCCAGGCCTGGAGCGGCGACCGATGTGGCCGGAGAAGTACTCGACCTGATTGAGGCAGGCAGATGAGCTGGGAGGGAAGGCGCATCCATCTGATCGGGATTGGCGGCGCCGGAATGTCTGGCCTCGCCTGGGCCTGTCATCGACTTGGTGCCGAGGTAACAGGGAGCGACCGCTCAGAATCTTCGTATGTGTCCCGACTTAGGCGGGCCGGGATCGAGATCATGGTCGGCCACGATGCTTCGAACCTGCCGGATCTCGCAGAGATCGTTGTGTCAACTGCGATCCCGGAAGAAAACCCGGAGCTCGCTGCTGCACGGGAACGGGGCCTTGCCGTCCGGCATCGTTCCGAACTGCTCGCCGAACTCTGTTCCGCCCGCAAGGCGATTGCGGTGGCCGGCACCCACGGCAAGACAACCACCACCGGGATGCTGGTTCATGCCCTGAGGGAACTTGGTGAAGATGCCGGCTTCTTCATCGGTGGAGAGCTGCCGGGTGCGGGCCCGGACGGTGAGCCCGCAAACAGCGGCTGGGGAGAAGGCGACTGGGTTGTGGTCGAAGCAGATGAGTCAGATGGGAGCTTTCTGGTCCTCACCCCGGAAATTGCGGTGATTACGAACATCGAGATGGACCACCACGCTCGCTGGGCGAATCTGGCAGAACTCCGTCAGGCATTCCTGGATTTCGCCTCCAAGGCGTCATCGGCGGTGATCCCGGAGGGCGACACCGATCTGGCGACCGGCCTGGAAGGTCGCCGGGTCCCCGCGGTGACCGGCTTCTCCTCTACAGGTCCCGGCCCGGAACAGCTCGACCTCGCCGTACCTGGCGAGCACAATCGCCTGAACGCCCGTGC
>JAGQUU010000138.1 GCA_020438345.1 Solirubrobacterales bacterium
CTGTCCGAGCCGCGCAACTTCAACCTGATGTTCGAGACCCACATGGGCCCGGTCGTCGAGGACGGCAATGCGATCTACCTCCGGCCCGAGACCGCCCAGGGCATTTTCATCAACTTCAAGAACGTGCTCAATTTCGCCCGCAAGAAGCCACCTTTCGGGATCGCCCAGGTCGGCAAATCCTTCCGCAACGAAATCACCCCGGGCAACTTCATTTTCCGCACCCGCGAGTTCGAGCAGATGGAGATGGAATTCTTCGTGCCTCCGGCCGAAGCCCAGGAGTGGTGGGAAAGGTGGGTCGAGATCAGGCACAACTGGTACCTCGAACTCGGGATCCGCCCTGACTTCCTGATGATCCGTCCCCATGAGTCAGATGAGCTGTCGCATTACTCGTCGGGAACCTCGGATGTCGAGTACCTCTTCCCGATCGGTTGGTCGGAACTCGAAGGGATCGCCAACCGCGGCAACTTCGACCTGACCCAGCATCAGGAACATTCCGGCGAAAAGCTCGAGTTCTTCGACCAGCAGACCGGCGAGCGTTACCTGCCGCATGTGATTGAGCCGGCCGCCGGCGCCGACCGGGCCGCCCTTGCCTTCCTCGTTGACTCCTACACAGTCGAAGAGGTCGAGGGTCGCGAGCGCACCGTGCTGCAGCTCCACCCGCGGCTTGCCCCGGTCAAGGTCGCGGTGATGCCGCTGTTCAACAAGGAAGGGATGCCGGAGACCGCCCAGGAAATCAACAAGGCCCTCCGCAAGGCCGGCATCCAGACCGAGTACGACACCGGTGGCTCAATCGGCAAGCGTTACCGTCGTCAGGACGAGATCGGCACCCCCTGGGGGATCACGGTCGACTTCGACACCAAAGACGACGGCCAGGTCACCCTGCGTGACCGCGACTCGCTTGAACAGGTCCGGGTCCCGATCGAGGGCCTGCCCGAACTGATCGCGGGCAAACTCGCCGAACCCTGGAAGTCCCCCAAACTGGGTTGAACCCAACGCTGATTGGCTGACCCTGACGAATACGGGCCCAAACGTCAGGGTCGGGGTTCGTCCCTAACGGTCCTTTTCCAGAATCGCTGACCGTGGCCGGTGTCGAGGCATTCGCGCCCTCTGATCGCCTCTGGCAGGGGTCGTGGAAATTGAGCCAGGGCAGCCGCCTGCCATAGTCCACGCATGAGGCCAGGACCCACCGAAAGCACAGCTGACGATGACCTCACCTACGGTGCCGTTCACCTGAACGTGACCGATCTGGATCGCTCGCTGGTCTTCTGGCGAGACCTGATCGGCCTAACAGAACTGGGGCGGGATGAACCCGGCCAGGGCCCGGCAAACGAAACAGGCATGGTGCGGCTGGGTGTGAACGATGCCGAACTGGTCGTGCTCCACCCGGGGGCGGTCAGGCCCGTCCAGCGCGGGTATTCGGCGCTTTACCACCTGGCGATCCACATGCCCTCCGAGGCGGAATTCGCCAGGATCCTCAGCCGGCTGTTCGCTGCCCGCTATCCGCATGCCCCAACCGACCACATCACCCATTGGGCGACCTACCTTGATGACCCGGACGGAATCAACCTCGAGATTGCCTTTGAGACGATCGACCGGGTCAGAAGCCTCGAAATCGTCGGCGGTCGTCCGCAGATAATTGACACCGAAGGTCGGCGCCATGACATGACCGAACCGCTCGGACTGGAAGAAGTCTTCTCCTTCCGCGAAGACGATGACGACTCGAAGCCACTGCCGGAAGGGTGCCGGATCGGACACGTTCACCTTTATGTCGGTGACATCGAAGCCGCGCAGTCGTTCTACGAAGGGGTCGGCTTCACTCCGCATATGGACGCCACCGGCATCGGCTTCGCCGACATGTCGCTCGGCGGCACCTTCCCCCACCGGATTGCGGTCAACACCTGGCAGGGCGTCGGTGCGCCGCAGGCCCCGGAGGCAACGGCAGGGATGCGCCACTTTGAACTTGTCGACCCGGAAGGGACAACTCCGGTGCGGGAACTCACTGACCCTTCGGGGAACTCCCTGGTCGTGAAACCCGCGGTCTGACTCGTTGGAACTGAATTGCGCGCGGTCGGCCAGGTCACGGCGGTGAGATAGTGGGTCCGTGAAATCGACCTTTGATGCCCGCCTTTCCTCGCTTCGGTTTGCTTCGCTGAGGATTGTCCAGATCTGCCTGGCCGCGGGTGTTGCCTGGCTGATCGCCACCAGAGTATTCGGTCACGAAGAACCATTTTTCGCCCCGATCTCCGTGGTGCTGGTGCTTGGACTGGCGATTGAACGCCGTGGCCGCCGGGCCTACGAGATCGCTCTCGGCGTGGCCCTCGGAATCGCGATCGCCGATCTGATCGTGATGGGCGTGGGCACGGGCACCTGGCAGCTGATGCTGATAATCGGGCTGGCGATGTCAGCGGCAGTGCTTTCCGGTGGCGGGGTGATGCTGGTCAATCAGGCTGCGATCTCCGGGGTTCTGGTCGCAACTCTCCCGGCCCCGGACCTGATCGACTCGACCCACCGTTTCGTCGATGCTCTGCTCGGAGGGGGAATCGCCCTGACCGCGAATGCACTAACCCCGGTTGAGCCGGTGCGACTGGTCCGCCGCTACCTGGAACCGCTGCTTGCCAGGCTTTCCGGGACCCTGGTTGACATCGCCGACGCACTCGATCACCACAGCCGCGAGGAGATCGTCGCCGCACTCGAACGGGCCCGTGGCCTGGACCCCGCCGTCCGGGAAATGAAGATCGCGGTCGAGGCCAGCCAGGAGACGATTTCGCTGGCCCCGACCCGGCGCAGGTTCAGGGGCCGGGTCGACCAGCTCGCCGCGGCGGCAGAACCGATTGATCTGATGATTCGCAACACCCGGGTGTTGGCCCGCGCCTGCCAACGGGCAATCGACCTCGACGAGCATGTCCCCCCGAATGTGGTCGATGCGATCCGCGATCTGGCCACATCGGTGTCTTCGCTGGACCGGCATCTGGGTGGCGCGCCAGTCCGATCTGCCACGCGGGAGTCGGCACTTCGAGCCGCCGCGAGGGCGACAGCGGCGTTAGAGGAAACCTCGAATCTCTCGGTCAGCGTGATCGTCGGCCAGGTTCGATCGGCTGCGACCGATCTTCTGCTCGGCCTCGGCATGACGAACGAGGAAGCGGTGGAGCAGGTCCGCTCGGCCCGGGAGCGGCTGGGCGTCTGAACGGCTACATGGCTGTGAGGCCCGCCGCTTTCCCTCCTCGCCTGTTCATCGTTCGGGCGAGGACCAGCGTTCCCCGGCTGAGGCTCGTTCCATCCCGACCCAGGCGAATTCCATGACCATCTCCAGGACCTGCTGACGGGGGACTTCCCGGTGTTCATCCCACCAGTTGGCGACGGCGGTGACCGACCCCATCAGCTGCCTTGATGTCGCGTCAAGGACGAGGTCGAAGGCGGCTCCTTCCGGCAGCGACGAGGCCGGCATTTCCGGGGCCATCAGGGCTCCGATGATCCTTGCCACCTCCTCGAACAGCCGGTCGAAAGTCTCTGAGACATCATCGCTCGCCCGGTGTCGGATCAGCAGCCTCCAGGCATCGCGGCGTTCCTCGACGAAAGCCAGAAACCCGTCGAGTCCGGCGACAAGCCTGGCCTCGCTCTGGCCACCCGCCGCCGTCGCGGCGGCGAGCACCCGACCGAGCAGATCCCCGATCCAGGTCTCGAGGATCTCCCGGTAGAGGTCGCGCTTGGACGGGAAGTGCTCATAGATCAGGGCCTTCGATATTCCGGCCCGATCGGCAACTTCGTCAAGGGTTGTCTCCTGGTATCCGCCTTCGGCAAAGGCGTCCAGGCCCGCTTCGAGGATCAGCTTGCGCCGCTCGGCGGCCGGCAGCCGGCGGCGAACCACGGGTTGCCCATCATGCATGCTTTCTTCCGCTTCTCCCACGTCCACAATTCTAGTAACTGACTGACCAGTCAGTTACTATGCGCGGGTAGTCGAAACGAGGAGAAGCACATGTCAGTCGCGCAAACCGAGCCAGGCAGCAACCGGACCGGGACTATTTCCTATATGGATCTCTACCGCCGCTGGGAAGAGGGAAACTGGAGCGTGATGGAGCTTGATTTCTCCGCCGACCGGGTCGGCTGGGAAGCCCTCACCGAGCTGCAGCGCAGTTCTGCCCTGTGGATGTACTCGATGTTCTTCTACGGCGAGGATTCAGTCGCCGACAATCTTTCCCCCTACATCGATGCCGCTCCGACCGAGGAGCAGGCCTATTTCCTCACCACCCAGCAGGTTGACGAGGCCCGCCACGCTGTTCTTTTCCATCGCTTCTTCAATGAGGTTCTGGAGGTCGAAGGAAGTATCGGCAGCACACTCGAAGCCACGCTTCCTCAGCTCAACTGGGGCTATCGTGGTGTCTTCGACCGGCTCGACCGAATGGCCGACGAACTCCGTGCCGACCGTTCACTCCCCCGGTTCGCACAGGCGATCACGCTCTACCACCTGGTCGTTGAAGGCACACTCGCCCAACCCGGCCAGCATTACATCGAAGACTTCTTCAACAAGGACGGTGGAATGCCCGGCTTCAGCGCCGGGATGGTCAACGTCTCCCGCGACGAACAGCGTCACATCGGCTTCGGAGTGAAGACCCTCTCCGAGATCGTCCCGCAATCGGAGGAATGCAAGGCGGCGATCGTTGAGCTATTTCGCGAGATCAACCGGTACTCAGTCGGGGTCTTCTGCCCGCCCGCCTTCGACCGCTCATACACCGAATGCTGGGGTTTCTCACTGGAGGACATCTACGCCTTCGGCCTGAAGCTGGTTCGTCAGCGCTGGAAGACGATTGGCTTCCCGCTTGAGGAGATGCCCGACGACATCTGGCCCTTTGACCATTCTCTGAGTGCCGAAGAGATCGCGAAGTCACAGGTGAAGCTGCTACTTGCCGGGGTCACCGGTGCTCCCCATCCTTCGCCCGATTCCTCGCCCGAAATCCAGGGGCTGCTCTTCGACATGACCACCAGGCGGGCCAGAACCGACGAAGCCGGGAAGGGACCTTTCAAGGTCCAGTGGGACTTCACTGACGCCACCCCCTGGAACGTGGTCGTGGACAACGGATCGACCCGGGCAGATCCGGGCAGTATTTCCGATCCGGACCTCACCCTGAAGACGAGCTGGACCGAGTGGGTCGGCATCGCGCTCAACAACCGGAACCCGTTGCGGGCGATCGCCGAGCGTCGCTTGACACCGAAAGGTTCACCCCGGGCGCTCAACACCTTCCGGAAAGTTTTTCCTCCAATTTGATTTTCACCGCAACCCTTCCCGGTCACGACTGTTTACAGAAGCAGTCCGCGTGCCAGGGAGGGATGCACGGCAGGGGACTTATCGAAGTAAAGGGAGGTGGTGAGGCCAGAACCTCACCACCTTGCCTATTCCTCCAAACCGTCGTCTGAAGCGGCCGCACCGGTGATCACCAGATCAACCGTTCCGCGGACGAACTCCTCATCAACCGGCAGGTCCGAAAAGAGCAACCGCAGGTAGAGCGGGCCTATGAAGGTCCCCAGCACTGCGGCCGGGTCCAGACCGGACCGGAACTCGCCTCGCTCGATCGCCCGTTCGATCACCTTCTCACCTTGACGGAACCGGCTCTGCCAGACCCGGATCGTCACCCCGGCGATTTCCGGAGAGCGACTCGAATCAGCCAGCAGCGTACGAATGAACTCCCGCCTGCCGGGACCGTCAATCGTCGAAGCGATGCTGTTCAGCAGTTGCAGCATGTCTTCGCGCGCAGACCCGGTGTCAGGCATTTGGACTTCTTCGCCGACTTCTTCCAGCAAGGCTTCGGCGACGAGGTCATCGAGTTCAGGCCAGCGACGATGGACCGTGCTGCGATGAACACCCGCCCGGCTCGCGATCCGGGCGGTGCTCAATCCGCTGTAGCCGTGCTCGACCAGCTCCTTCCGAGTCGCCTCGAGCACCGACACTTTGACCTTGGCGCTGCGGCCACCAGTACGCACGGTGCCTGGTCGCCTGGTTTCCGCCTGAGTCATGGGGTCTGAATCTACTCCGCGAGCAGGTCGAGGACCTCATCGGCAGTCACCCCGAGGCGTTCCTCGACGGTCCGGTCGGCCCGGGTCAGCGCCGACTCGAGGGTCGAGGACACCGGGGCCGGACCGAGCAGAATCAGGGCTGCCTCACCTGACTCAAGGGTGTCGCCGAGCTCCTTGACTTTCCTGCGGGGCATCCCTTTGATCAGGTACGCCATGCCGCCGGCCCGGGTCGCGTTCATGGTTGCTGTCACGGGCATCACCGGCGGCAGGAGCACTCCGGCAAGGGCCCCGGCGGCAAACCCGCGCCAGACACCCTGAACGGTACGGTGCTCCCGCTTTCGGAGATGGACCGTGCCATCCTGGCCCTTATAGACGAGGGCTGCGTCAAGCGGGTCGATGCTGCCTTCCTGGACCAGGCGCTTGACCTCCTTGAAGTCGGAGCGGGCATCCTCGACCGACGTGAACCCGGCGATGTATGCGTAAACCGGATCGGCACTCATTTGGCGACCGCCGCGACAGGCATTCCGTTGACCGGAGCCTCAAGAGAGACTTCCGCCGAGGCGTTCATGGTCCGGCCTGCCTCGAGACGGGCAACCGCATCCGGGTCATGGGCCGGGAGCAGAATCGAAGGTTCGGCCTCGCCAATTGCCTTGATTCCGCGCTGGCTCGCCAGTGAAGTCTCGACGCTGTAGGTGACGCCGTCAACAGCATCATCCATCAGGTTGCGCTCTCGATAGGTGAGATCACCGGCCAGAATGTAGGTGTGGTCGATCCCCCGGGCGATCACGCAGACGTGGCCCTCCATATGGCCCGGTGTTTCAACGATCCTGATCGCTCCGTCGCTGGTCAACGAGGCTGAACGCTGGAAGGGCCCGACCGGCCCGGCGTCATAGACGAACGGCTTGGGGTCGAACCACCTTGGCCAGGTCCTGGGCACGGCGCCGATCAGTCCGCGCTTGCGCCTCGCTGCCTTCAACCCGGCCGGGTCGGCCAGGATCTCGGTGTGGGGAAAATGGTTGAGTCCCCCCGTATGGTCGTGGTGCATGTGGGTCATGACCACGGCTTTCAGGTCCTTCGCAGCATCAACTCCCAGCCCCGTGAGCTGAGGGCCGACTTCCTCTTCCGGGGCGACCCGGATCTGGACTTCCTTCTGGAAGAAGGGGTTGAGCTTCGGCAGCCAATCCTTCTCCGAGTTGTGGGCGGAGTCGCCGGTGTCAACCAGGAAGTTGCCTTCGGGATGTTCAACGAGGTATGCGTAGATCGGCAGCGGACCGGCCCATTCCTTGTCCATCATGATTCCGATCTTCCGCCGGGTCGGACCCCATTCGGCTGGCCCGATTTCCTGTTTCGTGTGGCAGTTGGCAGTTCCGGTCTGGATCGCGGTGACCTTGATCTCGGCCCGGTTCCCTTCCTGCCAGTCAGTGGTTCGATTCGACATCGTCTTGCTCCTTTAAATCCGTTGACATTTCTTACCGCAACAGCTTGTTGCGTTAGTTGTAGCAGAGATTCACAGCTAACGCAACTATTTGTTGCGTTAGAAATGGGGCATGGAGAAGTGGCCGCCGAAAGACGGCTCCGTCATGTCGAACAGAAATTCCCCTAGCGGGAGAGGTTCTTGATCTTCCGGGCGGCTTTGGCCCGGTCGTTCTTGTCGAGATCCACCTTGCGGAGACGGATCGACTCCGGCGTAATCTCAACGCATTCGTCGGAGCGGAGGAACTCGATCGCAGACTCAAGCGTGAGCGTCTTCGGCGGGGTCAGGCGAACCAGCACATCGGATGTCGACGAACGCATGTTGGTCAGCTGTTTCTCCTTGACCGCGTTCACATCAAGATCATTCGCCCTGGCGTGCTCGCCGACGATCATGCCTTCATAAACTTCCTCGCCGGGGCCGATGAACATGGCCCCCCGCTCCTGCAAGCCGAACAGAGCGAAGCTGGCCGAAGCACCCTTGCGGTCCGCGACCAGTGAGCCCGTCGCCCGGGTCGAGATCTCCCCCGCCCAGGGCTCCCAGCCCTCGAAGATGCTGTGCAGAATGCCGGTGCCTCTGGTCTCGGTCAGGAACTCGGTTCGAAAACCGACCAGGCCGCGGGCAGGGATCACATAGTCAAGCCTGGTCCAGCTATCGGACTGGGCAGTCATGTTCTCCATCCGACCCTTGCGGGCAGCCAGTAGCTGGGTTACCGAACCGACGTGTTCCTCCGGCACATCGATCACCAGCCGTTCCATCGGCTCATGCATGGTGCCATCGACTTCCCGGGTCAGGACCCGGGGCTGACCTGCGGTCAGCTCAAAACCTTCGCGGCGCATCATTTCCAGCAGCACGACCAGCTGAAGCTCACCGCGCCCCTGAACTTCCCACGCGTCTGGCCGCTCGGTCGGCAGCACACGGATCGCCACATTGCCGAGCAGTTCCTGGTCGAGCCGGTTCTGGATCTGCCGGGCAGTGACCTTGTCTCCATCACGGCCGGCCAGTGGTGAAGTGTTGATTCCGATCACGATCGAGAGCGAAGGCTCGTCAACCTCGATCACCGGCATCGGTCGCGGATCCTCGGTGTCGGAGAGGGTCTCCCCGATCGTCACTTCGGGAATCCCGGCCACCGCGATGATCTCGCCAGGCCCGGCTTCATCGGCCGGGACCCTCTCAAGGGCTTCGGTGATGAAAAG
>JAGQUU010000139.1 GCA_020438345.1 Solirubrobacterales bacterium
CAACTCCGGAGCCGCCGCCAGCGGCGGGAGTCGACTCGCCAAACGCGCCCAGCCTGCTCACCGATTCGAAATCCGCGGGAGAGTTTGTTTTTCAGGCCGACCTCTCGCCGGAGACTTTCGGGCCCGTCACCCTGGACGGGCGCTACATCGTGCGCTTTGCGCAGTATGCGCCCGAGGATGCTGAAATGGACTTCAGCACCAAGACGATCTTCGTGGCCACGCTGGTAAAGGTCTCGGGGAGCGGACCCGGCGAAATCCCGCTCTTTCAGGAAGCAGCCCGGTCAGGTCAGACCCGGGTGACCGCCGACGGCAGGTACGAGGTGGACGTCAGCTTCGGTGACTTTCCCTTCGTGATCCGGTTCACGCCCGCCTGAACACAAGTCGCTCGGTCAGGCTCCCAAGGGCAAGCAGGATGAGGATGCCGGTGGCACTCAACGCCGCCTTTGCGATTCCTGAACCGCCTGGGTCCGGTTTCACGAGGGTCGGCTCTGTGACAGCCGGAGCCGTCGCAATTTCATCCGGATCGACTACAAAGCCGCGCACCAGACCCTGGTCGCCCTGCCGCTGCTCCGTCTGCTCCAGATCGGGAAGCTCGCGGACTTCGGAGGCCGGTCCCGACGCGCTGGTCCCGGAACTCGTGTCTGTCGGCCCGGCGCTCGCAGCTAGCCCGGTCCCTGTGCCCGTGCCGGACCCGGTCCCGGTCCCTGTCCCGGCCCCCGAGCCTGACCCGGCCCCGGTCCCGGTGCCCGTCCCGGAGCCTTTCCCCTCACCGGCACCAGCACTGCCACCATCCTTTTTTCCGTCCTTTTTCCCATCTTCGTTCTTGTCTCCGTCGCCCAGGCCCTTCTCGCCTTCCGGCCTCTTCTCTTTGCCGACCTGGACGGTGACTTCAGCCGAGCCACCGCCGCTCGGCCCGGTCACTTCGAGTTCGACCTGATAGCTGCCCTGGGATTTGTACTCATGCGAAACCCGACCGCTTGCTTCCTCGCGGACCGACCCGTCTCCGAAATTCCAGGTGAAGGTGAGGCTGTCTCCTTGCGGATGTCCGGAGACGGTGGCCTTGAACTCCACCTCATCGCCGGCCCTCGCGGTCACCGGTGATGCGGAGAGTCCGATCTGGAACTCGATCCCGTAGTCAACCCGGATCACCGGTGCGGAATCCCTGAAGGAGAAAAGCTGCCCCGGTTGACCGGCCGACCCGGGAAGGATCCAGCTGGTTCCTCCATCCTCTCCGAAAAAGATCGGCGGACCATTGTCAATCTGGGATCTCGCGATAGTGCGGGTTCCCGGTCTGGCGTCGATTTCCACCGAAACGACTGAGACCATCTGGAAGCCTGCGCTGCGAGACGCAGTTTCGAGCAGTGACCTCAGGGAGTATCCGCTGTAGACGGCCCACCCGCTGTCCAGCTTGTAGGAACTGTCAGGAATATCGGGTGGACCCAGCTCGTCCAGCCGGATCGGGATGGAATCTCCTCGGAAGTCGACCTTCACTTCTCCGCCGGCCGCCGACGCCCGGGATGCCGCGGAGAACCCTGCCAACAGTGCCACGACCAGTGCCCCAAGCAGGATTCGGGCGAGCAAAACCCCCGACCTTCGGCCACCCCGGGGTCCGGGAGGCCCGGGCGAAGATTCCTGCGGCTTGTCGGGGAACCAGCTGAAGCTCACGGTCCGAATTTTCGAGGTTGGGTGCGCGGGTTCGAATCGCACTAGTCAAAAAATGGATAGTACATCGCGAAGCTCCGGCTTAACGGGTACCCGCCGCCATGTGCAGCGCCACGGCTCAGGGAGATTCGAGACCGAGCATGCGCAGATCACCGTTATCTCTGATGATCTCGATCTCGGCGACAGCCTCCTCCCCGGAAACCGAAATCACATGACAGGTGAAACGGTTGCCGACATCGACCGGAACGTCGGAAGGACAGGTGACTTTGCTGACCTTCTCTCCCGTAGCTGCCTCAACGTCATATTGGACCGCCAGCTGTGTCTTCTGATCGTCAATCACGTCGTCGGCACCACATCCGGCGAGGATGACCGCGGCAAGCGAGACAACAAGGAAAGTGGCGACGGGACGGGCGGTCACGGGAGGCACGTTACAGGCAGGAACAGATTCCGAGCATCCCAATCGGAATAACCGGCATCCCGGTTCTGGAATAGATTTTCGCGGTAATGATCTTCTACGAATATGAGGCAAGAAGAATCGTCGAGGCGGCTGGAATCCCGGTCACCAGGTACGGCTTCTGCCAAACCCCCGAAGAGGCACGGAAGATCGCCGAGGAGATCGGCGGTCCGACCGTGATCAAGTCCCAGGTTCTGACCGGTGGCCGGATGAAGGCCGGCGGCGTCAAGTTCGCCGATACCCCGGACGAGGCCGCCCAATACGCCGAAGAGATTCTCAAGCTGGAGATCAACGGTCATATGCCGGTCGGAGTTCTGGTCGACCCCAAGGCCGAGGTGAAGCAGGAGTACTACGCATCGGTAGTCTGGGACAGCACAGCCAAGAAGCCCCTGATGCTTTTCAGCGACATGGGTGGCATCGACATCGAGCAGGTAGCCGAGGAACACCCCGACCACGTCGGTCGCGGTCACATCTCAAACCTCCTGCCGGTCGGCGACTATGAGGCCAAGCAGGTCATCGCGGCAACCGGCGTGACCGGCAGCCAGTTGAACCGCGCCACCCCGATCCTCGCCAAACTGGCCCGCCTGTTCCGCGAGAAGGACATGATCCTCGCCGAGATCAATCCGCTGGCCGAACTGACCGACGGTACCTTCGTCGCGCTCGACGCCCATATGGAGATGGAAGCCGAGGCCGAAGGACGCCAGAAGCAGCTACTCCGGAAAGACCTCGGGATCGCCGAGGAAGACACCCGCGACAGCTACGTCCCCTCCGAGTTCGAGAAGAACGTCAAGGAGATCGACGCGGCAGACCATCGCGGCGTGATCCAGGGCAAGGACCACGGCTTCGAGGGAAACCTCGGCCTGGTGATCGGTGCCGGCGGCGGTTCCCTGACCCTGACCGACGCGGTTCGCAACCAGGGTGGCAAGCCCGCCAACTACTCGGAAATCGGCGGCAACCCTTCGGTCGCCAAGGCCTGCGGACTCGCCAAGGAAGTCCTCAAGAAGGATGGCGTCGAGAAGATCGCCGTGATGATGTCGATCGTCTCGAATACCCGGGTTGACATCGTCGCCCGCGGTGTGATCAAGGCCTGCCTTGAACTGGGCAAAGACCCGGCGGAGACCATTGCGATTTTCCGCATTCCGGGCGCCTGGGAGGATGAAGGCAACAAGATCCTCGATTACTACGGAGTTGAATATTGCGACCGTTCGGTCTCCCTCTGGGATGCCGCCGGACGTGCGGTAGCGAAGATTCAGGAAGGAGCGGGAGCATGAGCATTCTCCTGAACAAAGACACCACCTTCATCGTCCAGGGCATCACCGGGCGCGAGGCGGTCAACCTGACCAAAGAGTGCCTCGACTACGGTTCGAAGATCGTCGGTGGCGTGACCCCGGGCCGAAAGGGTCGCGAGGTACACGGCGTACCGGTCTTCGACACGGTCGAGCAGGCAGTCGACAATCACGGAAGCCAGATCGACGGCTCGATCGTTACCGTCCCCCCCGGATTCACCAAGGACGCGGTGATCGAAGCGATCGACAACGGCATCAAGCTGGTTGTCGTGGTCACCGAGCGGATCCCCCGCGGTGATGTCGCGGAGATGGTCGAATTCGCCGAGCTGAACGATGCCCGGATCATCGGCCCGAACTGCCTCGGCCTGATCGTCCCGGAGGTCTGCAAGATGGGCGGGATCGGCGGCCCCGCCAAGGATGCTTCCAAGTCCTACAAGCCGGGTGTCGTTGGAGTCATGTCCCGCTCTGGCGGCATGACCACGGAGATTTCTTCCTCGCTGACGGCCGCCGGCCTGGGTGTCTCGACTGCCGTATCCATCGGCGGTGACGCGATCATCGGCTCGACCTACGCCGAACTGATGCCGTACTTCGAGGCCGACGAGGAAACCCGGGCCATCGTGATCTACACCGAGCCAGGCGGGCGCATGGAAGCCCAGCTGGCTGATTGGCAGGCCGAAAATAATTCCCGCCTGCCAATCGTCGCTTTCATGGCCGGCAAGTTCATGGATGACGAGTCAATGAAGGGAATGACCTTTGGACACGCCGGAACCATCGTCGAAGGCAAAGAGGACTCCGCCACCGAAAAGATCAAGCGTCTCGAAGCTGCCGGCATCACGGTGGTCGAACGGATCGACGAGATCCCGGACGCAGTCAAGGAAAGGATCGGATCATGAGCAACGAAACGATGGACGGCGTTTTCATTGACATCGAGCTGGACGAGCCGGCTGCCTCGGACCCGGAACTGGCGAAGAAGCTGGAAGAGGTCTGCACGGTCGGCATCTTCAAAGCGACCGAGTCGGGCACCGAGATCATCGCCGGACAGCTCGACGAGTGTGTCCTCTGTTACCTCTGCGAGCAGGCAGCCCCCGAAGGTTCTTTGCGCATCATCAAGAAGTACGAAGATCAGTAAAACCTTCAGCGGTTCCAAACCGGGTTCGGTTTGTGCGGGCAAAGCCCTCGCAAACCGGACCCGGTTTCCTTTTCGCCCGGTCGTACCGTCGCCGACCGATGGGCGGAACATTGTTTTATTTTGTGCCATCCGTTAGATTGAGGACAGGTCTCAGCCAACTACCTTTCAAGGGATCGGCACGATGGCAACGGCAAGGAACACGAGGGTCCGGCTCTTTCCGCTGACGGCTCTTGCTCTCGCAGTTGTCACGCTGGCAGCCGGCTCCTCGCATTCCACTGCCGGTCAGCCGGTCAGCCCGGCCGCTTTCGACTCAACTGCTCTCACCTGCAAGCAGGCGAAGGCGAAACAGGCCAGGGCGCAAAGGAAGGCAAGGAAGGCAAGGAAGGCTGCCAGGAAGCTGAAGGCCGCCCGCGAGAAGGCCAGGAAAGCCAAGGGCGCAGCCAGACGGACGAAGAAGAACCTGGCCAAAGCCAGGAAGGCGAAGGAGAGAACCCGAAAGGCTCTCGTCCAAGCCAGGAAACGAACCGGGAAGGCCTGCGCGAAACCGACGGGTCCCATGGGCCCGACAGGTCCGACCGGTCCCACGGACACGACTGGTCCTTCTGGACCGACTGGCCCGACAGGTCCGACCGGTCCCACGGACACGACTGGCCCGACCGGTCCCACGGGGCCCACCGATACGACCGGCCCAACCGGCCCTACAGGTCCGACCGACACGACCGGCCCCACGGGCCCGACCGGCCCCACGGGCCCGACCGGCCCGACCGGCCCGACCGGCCCACCCGGCCCGTCGCTGCCGCCAGAGACCCTCAGCGCCGGTGACAGCCATTCATGTGCCCTGCGAGCCGATGACACGGTCAGTTGCTGGGGCCGTGACGCCACCGGCCAGTCCTCTCCCCCGACCGGGACCTTCGAGAGTCTGAGCAGCGGAACCCTTCACACCTGCGGAATCCGGCCCGACGAGACCGTCGCCTGCTGGGGTGCCGAAGGATCCGGGCAATCCACCCCGCCGGGCGGAACCTTCAAGAGCGTGAGCGCCGGCTATATGCACACCTGCGGGGTCAAGACCGACG
>JAGQUU010000140.1 GCA_020438345.1 Solirubrobacterales bacterium
CGTCATCCCCGGTTCCTTCGCGAAGTACCACCACCGCCTTGACCACCGAACCCCGTTCCGGGTCCGGCGCGGCAATCGCTGCTGCCTCAGCCACCGCCGGGTGGCTGAGCAGGGCTGATTCAACCTCCACCGGACCGATCCGGTAGCCGGAGGAGGAGATCACATCGTCGTTGCGGCCTTCATGAAAGAGGTAACCCTCTTCGTCCTCGCGGACCAGATCGCCGGTGCCCCACCATTCGCCCTCGAAGCGGCTGCCGTCGACGTAACTGCGGAAGAAAGTGGGTGAGGTGGACGTCTTGACCTGAAGCTCGCCTTCAAGGACCCGGGTCTCGATCCCGGGCAGCGGCCGGCCCATCGAGCCTTCCCGGCCGGCGACCGACTCGCCAGGCCTCATGCCGGTCACCGCACCGGTCTCGGTCTGCCCGTAGCCGTCGGCGATCTCCAGTCCGGTCGCTTCGCGGAAGGCGCCGATCACCTCGGGGTTGAGTGCCTCCCCGGCCGAGACCATGCGTCGCAGCGAGGGGACGGGGGAGAGCTCGGTCCGCTTGGCCAGGATCCGGTACTCGGTCGGCGCCTGGCAGAGCACGTTGACTTCCTGCTGGCGGGCGATCTCGAGTCGGGTTTCGGGGTCGAAGCGACCTTCGACCAGCAACGCCTTGGCTCCCCTCAGCCAGGGGGCGATGAAGGAGTTGCGCGAGGATTTGGACCATCCAGGGGCGGCGGTACACCAGCAGAGTTCATTCGGCTCGGCCCCGAACCAGTACTGGGCCTGGAGTGCCTGGCCGAAGAGATAGCGCTGCGGGTAGATCACGCCCTTCGGTTCACCGGTGGTGCCGGAGGTGAAGACGATCAGGGCCGGATCCTCGGCCTCCAGGTTCGCCACCTTGGCCGGGGTCGCCTGGGCTAGGTCTTCATCGAAGATCCGGTCAAGGTCATCGAGGTCGAAAGCAGGAATGCCGTCCGGCAGGTTGGCCAGGTAGTCGGCTTCCCCGATCGCCAGGGCCGGGTTGGTGACACCGGCGCGGTAGGCAATATCATGCTCGCTGAGCTGCGGATTGAGCGGCAATGCGATCGCACCCATGCGGAAGCAGGCCAGCATCGCGACCACCCATTCGATCCGGCTGCCGATCAGGATCATCACTACGTCGCCGCGGCGCACACCCTGTTCCAACATCGCCCCGGAAAGCCCGAGACTGCGTGCGAAGAGGTGGGAGAAGCAGTGAACCTTCCGCTTTCCTTCGCCGTCGATAGTGATCACGGCCTCCTGCGAAAAGGGAAACTTCTGGATTACGTCATCGATGAAATTCACGGCCGGCCGAGTCTAGCCAGCCAGAGCTTCAGCGCGACTGGCTACCGCCTCACCACACGGTAGTCGGGGGCGTGGCCTGGCCCGATTCGTTGAGGCCCCAGCAGGCGACCGTTTCGTCGGTTCTGATCGCGCAGTTGTGGCGGTGGCCGGCGCCGAGCGCTTTGAATGTTCCGGTTGGGGCGCTCAATTGGAAGAAGCCGTTTGAGCCCCAGCAGCCGATCGTGTCGTCGGTCTTGATCCCGCAGGTGTGGTACATGCCGCCGCTGACCGCCTTGTACGTCCCGGCGGGGTTGCTTGATTGGCCAGAGTTGTTCCAGCCCCAGCAGGTGACGGCGTCGTCCATTCCGATGGCGCAGCTGTAAATGTGGCTCGCATTTACTGCCTTGAACGTGCCAGCGGGCGGCGTGGACTGCCCGTAGTGGGTGTCGGTACCCCAGCAGGCGATCGTGTCATCGGTCCTGAGTCCGCAATTGTGTTCCAAGCCGGAACTGAGGGACTTGAAAGTTCCCCCCGGAGGCGTCGCTTGGAGGTTGTTGTTGCTACCCCAGCAGCCGATCGTGTCATCCATCTTGATAGCGCATCCGTGGTAGCCACCGACGTCAACCGCCTTGAATGTCCCTGGCAACCCATCCGTGCGTCCGCCTTGACCGAAACCCCAGCAGACGATGGTGTCGTCGGTCTTGATCGCGCAGGTGTGCTCCAAAAGTGCGGCAACGTCCTTGAATCTTCCAGCTGGTGGGCTGGCTGCCCCGTTATTCCCGCTGCCCCAGCAGACGATCGCCTCGTTGGTCTGAACACCGCAGGTGTAGGAATCGGCGGCGCTGACCACCTTGAAGGTCCGGATCACCTGGCCGTATTGATTGCCGCCCCAGCAGACCACGGTCTGATCGGCCTTCCTGCCGCAGCTGTGGGTGCTGCCGGAGCTCACCGACTCGAACTCATCGGCGGGCGGGGAGGACCGGCCGGCGTTGTTGCTGCCCCAGCAGACTACGGTGTCGTCGGTCTTCAGACCGCAGCTATGGAGATTGCCGGCACCGACCGCCTTGAAAGTGCTATCGGGCGGGGATGCCTGTCCGTCATTGTTGAATCCCCAGCAGGCGAGGGTGTCATCGGTCCGGATCGCGCAATTGTGGGCGTAGCTGGTGCTGACCGTCTTGAAGGTGCCCGTGGGTTGAGGGGTTGGATCCCCGTAGTCGTTGCCCCAACAGAGGATGCTTCCGTCGGTCTTGACCCCGCAGGTGTGCA